>JAYTSB010000516.1:0-4522 GCA_043745825.1 Actinomycetota bacterium
CGCAGACCCTCGAGGAACCCGGGGGCGGGGGCGACCACGCCCATGTTGCCGGCTACGGCCTCGACGATGACGGCAGCCACCCGGTCCGTGAGCTGCGGCACCACGTTGTACGGGGCGACGATGGTGTTGGCAACCGTGGCGTTGGGGATGCCCGCCGTGCCCGGCAGGCCGAGCGTGGCCACACCGCTGCCGCCCGCGGCCAGCAGCGCATCGGTGGCACCGTGGAAGTTGCCGTTGAACGTGAGGATCAGGTCCCGGCCGGTCACGCCGCGAGCCAGACGGATGGCGGTGCTGGTGGCTTCGGTGCCGCTGTTCATCAGGCGCACACGCTCGCAGCTCGGCACGCGCTCGGCGATGGCTTCGGCCAGCTTCATCTCGCGCGGCGTGGGCGCTCCGAACGACGTGCCGTCGCCCACCGCGGCCGAGACAGCGGCCGTGATGGCCGGATGGGCATGGCCGAGGATGACGGCCCCGTAGCTCTGCACGAGGTCGATGTACCGGTTGCCTTCCACGTCCCACACGTACGGCCCGTCGGCCCGGGCCACCACGTAGGGCGAGCCGCCCACGGCCTTGAACGCGCGGATGGACGAGTTCACACCGCCGGGGATTGCCCGGCACGAACGTTCGAACACCTGCACGTTGGACGGCGTGCCCGCACCCGTGCACACCACCGGATTGCACCCGACGGCCGGGCAGCGGACGGGGTCGCAGAACGGGATCACAGCGAGTCTCCGACGGCGGACGCAGAACCGTGCCCGACACGGCCGGCAGCCGCGCGCTCGGCGAACCACCGCGTGAAGTAGGTGAGCACCACGTCGGCGCCGGCCCGCTTGATCGCGGTGAGCTGCTCCAACGCGACGACGTCGTGGTCGATCCAGCCGTTCGCCGCGGCGGCCTTGATCATCGCGTACTCGCCGCTGACGTGGTACGCCGCGACCGGGAGATCGGTGCGCTGGCGGACCGCGGCGATGATGTCGAGGTAGGACAGCGCAGGTTTGATCATCACCATGTCCGCCCCCTGGGCGATGTCGGCCTCGACCTCCACCAGTGCCTCGCGAGCGTTGCGCCAATCCTGCTGGTAGCCCTTGCGGTCGCCGCCGCCGGCGATCTGCACATCCACCGCGTCGCGGAACGGGCCGTACAGCCCGCTCGCATATTTGGCGGAGTAGGCCAGAATCGCGACCTCGGTGTGGCCGCTGCCGTCGAGCGCAGCGCGGATCGCCTCCACCTGGCCGTCCATCATGCCGCTGGGCGCCACCACGTGGGCGCCGGCGTTGGCCTGGGCGATCGCCGCCTTCGCATACAGCGCAAGGGTCAGGTCGTTGTCGACCTGTCCCTGCACGTCGAGCACGCCGCAGTGGCCGTGATCGGTGTACTCGTCGACACAGAGGTCGGCCATCAGCACGACGCGGTCACCGAGCTCGGCGCGGAGTGCGCGGAGCGCTACCTGGACGATGCCGTCGGCGTCGTAGGCGCCGGAGCCGACATCGTCCTTCACCGCCGGGACACCGAACAGGATGACCGCTTTCACGCCGAGTGCGGCGAGTTCGCGTACCTCGGCCACCAGGCTGGCCACCGTGTGTTGCATCACGCCGGGCAGCGACACGATCGGCTGCGGGGCCTCGATGCCCTCGCGCACGAACAGGGGCGCAACCAGATCGTCGACGGACAGCCGGGTCTCGGCCACCAGCTCGCGCAACGCAGAGGTGCGGCGAAGTCGGCGCGGACGAGCGGAGGGGAAGCTGGCTACCACGCGCTCATCGTAGGCGGTCGGCCTGGCGCACCCAGCCTCAGCTCGGCAGCGCCCGCGCCAGCTCGGTGAGGGTGATCTCGGCGTGGGAGCCGATGACACGGTGAGCACCGCTGAAATCGTGGCCGCCCGTGAGCGGGCCGGCGCATGCCACGACGAATAGGCCGGCCGCGCGGGCCGAACGCACGCCGGTGGCGCTGTCCTCGAACGCAACGGACCGGGCCGGGTCCGCACCCAACGCTGCGCATGCCTCGCGGAACGGCGCCGGGTCGGGCTTGGGCGCGGAGGAGTCGTCGATCGAGACGATGGAGGTGAAGTGCGTTGCCAGGCCGGCGGCCTCCACCCGCGCCTTCACCCACCAACGCGGCGAGTTGGAGGCGACCGCCATCGGCACCCGGGCGAGCGCGGCCTCCTCGATGAGCGCGACGATGCCGTCACGGGGTTCCAGCTCGGCCGTCATCCGCCGGTGCACGGCACGGTGCGTAGCCAGCGCACGCTCGCGGTCCACGCCGCCACCGACCGCCACGTCCAGCTCGTCGATCCAGTGGTGCGCGCCGGTGGCCGTGCCGATGACTCGCTCGAATTGCACAACCGTGTACTCCACGCCGTGTGCGGTCCACACCGCCCGGATCGCCTCGAACTCCGGAGTCTCGGTGTCGACGATGGTGCCGTCGAGGTCGAAGATCAGCGCCTCGGGCAGGCGGGACGCACGATCGGGGAGCAGCACGCTCAGTGACGCTACCGACTATCGTCACCCAGCGATGGTGGCACAAGCGCAGTTCTCGACCTCGGATGTGATGGTGCAGCCGGGCCATGCCGAGACACTGTCGATGACCCTCTCCAACCTCGGCAATCGCACGGAGACGTTCACTCTGGTGCCGTCCGGACTGGTTGCCGGGTGGGTGCGCCTGGCGCCCCCGACGGTGACGCTCTTCGGCGGATCCAGCGAGACCATCCAGGTCACGCTCAGGCCCCCGGAGCTGTCGTCGACACCGGCCGGTCCGGCTCCGTTGACGGTGCGCATCATCCCCCAGAACGAACCGGACGAGGTGATCATCGCCGAGACCACGGTTGTCATCGGCGCCTTCCACGACCGCCGCGTGCACCTGCTGCAGCCCGTGGTGCGCAGCCGCCGGCGGGCGACCTATGAGTTTCTCGTCGAGAACCAGGGCAACTCACAGGCCAGCTGCCGGCTCCATCTGATCGACACGACCCAGCGGCTGGACGGCGACTTCGACCCGCCGGCCGTTGGCATCGAGCCCGGCGGTACCAGCCTGGTGCGCCTGCGGATGAAGGCGGTGCGCCGGCAGTGGCGACGCGGATCGCGCACCCTGCCGTTCGCGATCGAGGCCGACCAGCAGGGCTTCCCCACTGCGGTCGCCAACGCCAACTTCGTGCAGACCCCGTTAGTGCCCCAGCACCTCGGCCGCCGCTTCGCCGCCCTGGTGGTCCTCGGCGGCGCCCTGGCCGGGGCATGGTTCGGCCTGATCAAGCCGGCAACCCGCCGGGCTGCCAAGGACGCCGTGCGGGACTTCACCCCGGCTGTGGTCACCACGTTGCCCGGAGCACCCATCTCCACCCAGGTCACCGTCGTCGAACCCGCCGCACCCACCACCACGCTGCCCGACGAGGGCACGCTGTTCAGCAACCGCTTCTCCGTGGACATCGGCCCGAACGAGTCGAAGGCTGCCCAGTATCAGGTGCCCGCCGGCAAGGAACTGCGCGTGACCGACCTCGTGATGCAGAACGTGAACGCGGACAAGGGCCTGGCCACCGTCACCAAGAACGACACCGTCGTGGCCCAATGGGATCTCGATCGCGGCGCCTACAACAACGACCCGCTGCAGTTCGTCAGCCCGATCGTGTTCGAGGCAGGCAGCACGATGTCGTTCACCGTTGCGTGCGATGCCCCGGGCAGTGTGAGTGGTCAGTGCAGCGAAGGGCTGCTGGTCATCGGCAAGCTCGTCGACGGCTGACGCCTCAGCCGCGAACGCCCGGGGGCAGGGCGCGTCGGCGCAGGCGTTCGACCTCGACGGTGCTGTTCGCGCTCGGCCCGTTCGGCACCTGCGCCACCAGTACTGCGGAGCCTGGGTGCTGGCTGAGCGCCACCGGGAAGTAGGTGAGGAAGTTGCCATCGCCGTCGGTGGTGAGCAGGACGGCGCCGCCGCTGCCGTCGTTCCAGGCGATGACCACACCCGTGTTGGCCGGGAACCCGGTCCCCCCGATGCCGAGGTCGCGACCCGGCGTGGCGAACGGCGGGCTCAGGAGCCTGGCGTCGTAGGCGCCGTCGCCACTGACGAGCATCGAGGTGTACTGACCCAGCGCAGTGCTCACGTTGACCGTTGCCGTGCGCCGACCGGATGCGGTCGGCGTGAACGACACCTGCACCTGACAACTGGCGCCGATTGCGATCTCGACGCTGCAGCCGTTGCGCGCAACGCGGAAATCCTTCGGATCAGCGCCACCGATGCGCACCGAAGTGACCGACGTGGGACCGAACGAGATGTTGGTGATGTCGAACGTAACTGGGGTGGCGCCGACGTCGCCAACAACAGCCGAACCGAGATCGGCGCCGGCAGGACCGGCCGTAAGGGCGGGCTCGCCACCGGCACCGCGCAGCGGCGATGTGAGCGTGATGGCCCCGAAGCCGACCTCGGCCACGGTGAGCGTTGCCGACAGGGCGCCTGCCTGGCTCGGGGTGAGGATGAGGCGAACCGAGCAGCTCTGTCCGGCCGCTACGGGAGCGAGATCGAGGCACGTTCCGCCGGTGAC
>JAYTSB010000517.1:0-7858 GCA_043745825.1 Actinomycetota bacterium
GATCTGACCCAGCTCGATCAGGCGCGTGTTCACGCCGGTCGTCGCCCGGTTCGGGTTGACGAAGGGGAACACGTCCACCGTTGGGCCGGCGATGCCGCCGAAGAAGATGTGGTGCGGAGGCCGCGTGAAGCTGAACTTCCAGGTGCCGGCTACGGCGGCGATGCTGAAGGTGCCGGCACCGTTGGCCACCGGTGCCGGGGTGACGGCGGTGGCAGCACCTGGCGCCGTTGCGGCGATGCCGACTGCGGCGTACTGCTTGGCGGGATCGATGGAGTCGATCGCCACGGTCCCGTTGATCGTGCCCGGGGTGGGTGTCAGCTGTACGTCGATCGACCCGGCGTTGTCGTCAGCCTGCTCCACGTTCACCGAGACAACGGTGCGCTTGATCTCGTCGATGGTCACGGTGAGCTTGCCCTCGGCGTAGTCCGGGTTGGCGCGGCCTGCGTTGAACACGTACGTCGACTTGCCGAAGACCTGGCCGAGCAGCAGCCAGTCGCCGTTGCTGTTCGAGCCGGTGAGTGGGCTGGACGTAATGATTGGCGTCGGGCTGCCCGTCTCGGAGGCGGCGAATCCGGTGATCACG
Organism: Actinomycetota bacterium; assembly: GCA_043745825.1. Lineage (GTDB taxonomy): Bacteria > Actinomycetota > Acidimicrobiia > Acidimicrobiales > Ilumatobacteraceae > WLMZ01. Next base: position 584 of record JAYTSB010000517.1, read on the forward strand.
GCGCCTTCGGTGGTGATGGTGATGGAACCGATCGGGTACTTCTGGTTCGCCGAACCGCGATCGATCCAGAACACCTTGCCGCCGATGGCGGCCGGGATCTTGGCGAGCGCGATGTTGATCGTGGGCCCGCCGTTGACTCCCGGCGTCGTCGCGAGCGGCGTGGCGAGTGCCACCGTGATCGGTGCGTAGGTGGGGTCGAGGGTCGCCGTGGTTGCGGGCGGCACCGGGGGCACGGTTGCCGTGACGGTGACGCTGCAGTTGGGCGTCACTACGGTGGCGGCCTGCACCTGGATGCTCGTGAAGCTGAACTTGTAGGTTCCGGGCGTGGTGGCCGACTCCTGCACGGTGGTGGTCTGTACGGGCCCCGAGCCGCAGAACAACGAGACGTCAGCGCTCGTGATCGGCGTGAAGGCGATACCTGTTGCGGTCTGGGTCGGCGCCGACACGGTGCCGGAGAGCGTTGCGAAGGGATCGGCCTTGATGTCCTTCAGCCGCATGGTCCCCTCAGTAGTCGGCGACACGATGAAGCGCATCGCCGGCGCACCGTCCTGCAGGATTTGTGGCGCAACGGCGTAGCCCGCCGGCGCTTGGGCCACTTCGATCTCGTACGTGCCGTCGATCAAGGACTTCGGGGGCGACTCCCACAGGATGTTGCCCTCGACATCGGGAAGCTGGGTGGTGAGCACCGGTGGCACGATGGGGCCCGGCGAGCGGGAGCCGTCGGGGTTGATCCGGTAGATCTTGAGCTCGTAGCCCTTCAGCTGCAGCGAAGCGTTGGCACTGCTGACCATGACGCCCGACACCTGGCCCAGCTCCAGCAGGTGGACTTCCACCTGCTTCTCGTTGAGGCCCATGGTGACTCGTCGCAGTGCGGTGCGGTAGCCGGGGCGGGTGACCTTCACGGCGTACGTACCGATCGGTACGTTGTCGAACGCGAACGTGTTCTGTGTGCCCGTGGTGTCCGTGGACGTGAATTTCACCGAGTTGTCGGACACCGCCAGCACCTGCACGGTGGCGCCACCGATGGCGGTGGTGCCGGAGTCGAACACCGGCACCACGAGCCGACCGGTCTGAACCAGCACCGCGCGCGGCTGGAACGCCATCGTGATCGTGCCGAGGTCACGTACCTCGCCGGCCGCAACGGTCACGAGCAGCGAGGTCGAGGCGTGGTCGTAGCGGCTGAAGCTGACGAGGTACTCGCCCGGCGGCACCTCGTCGACACGGAACGTGCCGGCGCTGGGGGCCACGGCAGTGGTCGACGTGAACGAGAGATCGCCCGTGCTGATGGTGATGCCCACCCCGGGCAACGGCCCGTTGGTGTTGCTGGTGACGAGACCGATCAACGTGGCTGTCGTCCGCACGAGATCGAAGTCGACGTTGGCCGCGTTGCCGGTGAGCTGGAGCTGGCGAGTCTGGGTGAGGAAGCCGTCGGCCGAGACCGTGATGGTGTACGAGCCGGGAATGGTGAGCTGCGGGAGCAGGTATGCGCCCGGGTCGCCATCGGTCAGGCTGGTGGTGGACCGGGTGAGGTCGCCAGCCGACGCGCTGATGGTGACGGCACCGAGGGGATCGGGGCCCGCGGTGATGTGCCCACCGATGCTTCCGACCCCGGCCGTCATCGTGATGCCGACGCCGCTTCGCGTCTGACCCGGATCGAACGGGAGCTGCAGGACCTCGGTGCCGTACCCGCGCAGCGTGGCGGTCAGCGTGTAGGTGTTGGGCGTGCTCAGGCCGGCGAGCACCCACGATCCCACCTTGCCGACCTCGCTTGAGGTCTTGGTGGTGAACGTGAGCTTGCCGTCGGTGATCACGATGTCGACGCCCCCGAGGGGCCCGTTCGGGCCGTTGACCACGCCGGAGGCGGCGCCGTTGGCGGGCTCCAGCACGACGTCGAGATCGACCGCCTTGCCGTCTTCGGGTGGTGTGACGATGTACGACTTGGTCGTGAACCCGTTCTTGGTGAACGTCAACTTGTAGTTGTCCGGGATGAGGACGTTGGGGAAGTTCCACGCGCCTTTGCCGTTGGTCTCGACGGTCACCAACGACTCGGTGCGCCGCTCGGCCGACACGCCGGGGCTGGTTGCCCGCCCGTAGCGGGCCGGCCAGATCTTGGCGTCACTGTCGGGTTGGTGGCCGATGGTGCCGCCGCGCGCCAAGGCGGCGGCCTGCGGCGGCGTCGGCACGTCGCCGCCCAGCACCGCCGGAATCAACGACACCGTCACGCCGGCGTCCTCGCCGGTCTCGCCGGCCTTCACCGTGCCGCCGATCACGGTCGATGTCTGCCTGACGGCCTTCGGCTTGGTCGATCCGTCGGCCGCAGCCCCGCCCGCTGCGCCGCCTGCGCCACCGGCGGCAGTGCTCCCGGCGGCAGCGCCCCCAGGAGACGACCCGTCGCCCAGCGGAGCGTCGGGGATGTTGTCGTTGTTTGCGTCAGCGACCGCGGCGGTCTGCAACTGCGTGGGTGCCTTTTTATTGTCACGATGGGTGTACCAGTAGGCCCCGACACCGAGGATGCCGGCCCACAGACCGAGCAGGGCGAGCACCGCCATGCCGGTGCGGAACTTGCCGGGGATCAGCGGTCGTTGCTGGAATGCAGCGTCGGCGTAGATCGGTGCGGAGTTGCTTTCGGCCACCACCGTCAGTACGTGGTTGATCGGCGCCCGCACGACCCGGCGCGGGCCGCGGACGATGGCGGGCACGGACACGACCTCACCGGGGCGGATGCGCACCACATTGCGGCCGAAGTCGAAGCGCAGGTCCTGGCCCTGCCCGTGCAGGTGCACATCGATCGCGCGCGGCTCGCGGTTGTCGAGCTGCACGCTGAAGCGAGCCTTGCCGCGCCCACGAATGGTGGACGGGTTGAGCTGCATCGCCACCTGCTGGATGGAGCCGACCTCCACGGTCATGCCGGCCAGGGCCGGCTGCTCACCACGGCGGTCGGAGACGACCTCGAAGGCCAGCGCATGGCGGCCCATTGCGAACCCTCGGGGCACCTGGATGTCAACGTCGAAGGAGGCTTCCATCCCCGACGGCACGGCATCGAAGCCCAGCGGGTACTCGAGGTCGTGGTCGTTCAGACCAACGATCCGAAGGCGATACGCGGACGGTCCGGCGGTGTCGTTGAGCACACGGACGCGACAGACCGCAGTCTCGCCAGGAGCCGCGGATATCACCGGATCGAGCAGATCAATCTTCAAAAAAACCTCGTCAGAACAGTACTGGGATCATGAATGTGGGTACAGCGAGTTGGGTGCTCGGTTGTGTCAAGATCAGTTGAGAATCGAGCGGGTCGGCCGACGACGGCGTTTGGAACACGGCCACCACGAAGTTCTCGGGTGCCTCGAGAGCTGAGAACAGATAGTTCCCGTTGGTGTCGGTGGTGACCGTTTGGATCGCCGTGCTCGGCGCACCCGGAAAGTCCACGGGTCGGTACAACCGCACGGTGGCACCGCCGAGTGGCTTGTACGTGTTCGTGGCTGCGTCCAGCAGCAACACCTGACCGGTTGCCGAGGCCTGCGCCTGCAGCGTGATCTCGACGACCTCGTCGCGATCGGGCACGACGTTGACGAGCCGCACGGCGGGGCTGGTGCCGGGCAGCGAGGCGGTCAGCGTGTACGCGCCGGGGGGGACCGAGCTGAACTCGAACTGACCGGTCGGGTCGTTGGCGCTCACGAGCGTGCGCACCGTGGTCCCATCGGTGAGAACAACCGTTGCCCCGGCCACTGCGCCGGTGTCGACGCCGCGGACCAGTCCCGCCACATTCGCGTTGCTCCGCCCCAGTGCCATGTCGACTGCGGACGCATCGCCGGTGTTGTTGGTGGGGTCGAGGTCCTGCACGCGGACCTGGCTGACCAGACCGGATCCGGAGTAGGTGATCGTGTAGGTGGCAGGAATGGGGAGCTGGTCGATGAAGTACGTCCCGATGTTGCCGATGCTGGCGGTGGAGGTGGTGATGGTCTTGTCGCCGACGATGACGCTCACACTGATCCCCCCGAGCGGGCCGCCACCGATTTGCGTCACCGTGCCGCTGATCGACCCGGTGGCTCGCGCCAGTCCGATCGTGCCGACGTCGAACGGGCGGGCGTCGGAAAGGACCACGGTTCGGGTCTCGGTGCGGTAGCCGTCGCGGCTGATGGTGAGCGTGTACGTCTTCGGAGTGGTGAGCGAGCGCAGCGCAAACGCGCCGACGTCAACGTCGGTGAGGCTGACGGTGGAGATCTTGTTCGTGCCGTCGGTGGCTTCGATGGTCACGCCGCCGAGCACGCCCGGGCTGCCGGGGAGGGGCGACGACTCGACGATTCGGCCCATGATGAGGCCGTCTCCCTTGCGCAGCACGATGTCGATGCCCTCCACGGTCTGCGCCGCGCCGAGCACGACGTTGCGGATCTCGGTGGCGAAACCGTCCTTGGAGATGATCAGCTCGTAGCTCGCAGGAGAGGGCACCTGTTCGAAGACGAACGCGCCATCGGCGCTGACGTCGATCTTGCGGACCTCGGCGTCGGCCTCATTGGTGCTCGCGCCGGGGACCACGAGTGTTGCCGTGATGCCGGTGGGGTCCAACGAGTCGACATGCCCCTTGATGGTGCCGGGCCGGCCGCCGAGCTCGACGTTGTCGAGCGGCTTGGGTTTGCCCGCCTCGACTTCCACCTCCTTGGCGTCCGCAGCGGTCGGTCCGGCCTCGTACCACACGTCTTCGAACCCGGCGCCGCTGTAGCGGATCTTGTACGTGCCGCCCGACAGCCGGCCGAACGTGTAGCCGCCGCCTTCGACAGTGGCCGCCGACGCGAGCGCGACCTTGGTGTTGCCGCTGTCGTACAGCTCCACCTTGACGCCCGCAACACCCTTGCTCGGGTCGTTGAACAACACGACCTTGCCGGTGACGACGGCCGGGGTGATCGGGGTGGTCTGGCCACCGTCGGCGCCCTTGTCGAGCGCCGCAGACAGCAGGCCCTTGTCGACCCCGGCTTCGTCCACCACGTTGTCGAACATGCGGCTGAGCACCACCGCGAACACTGCCGCGGCGGCGAGCAGACCCAGCAGTGACAACAGCCACCGACCAATGCGCGGTTTCTGGATGAACGTGCCGACGGCCTCAACGTGGGAGGTGGAATCGACGGCGAACGTGAACGTGCGCACCTTCGGCGCGCCCACCCACGGGCGCCTGCCGCGCACCGTCACCTGTACGGCCTCCTGATGGCCCGGTGGCATGCTGAGTGTGGCCGGTACGACCTCCGTCTCGGCAGTCTCCTCCGGGTCGGTGACCGACACCACGGCGTCGACGACGGTGTTGCCCTCGTTGTGGACCACGAGACCGAAGGTGGCCTCCGAGCCGCCGGTGATGACCACCGGATCCACCCGGGCGGACAGGCGCGGTTGGCCGAGCGCCACCAGGCCGAGTGGCGTCAGCGTGAACTCGTTCGGGTCGTTGTGCGACCGCACGTGCACGCTCAGCTGACGGTAGCCAGCAGGGAACACCGATGGCAGCGCCACCGTGATCTCCACGTCGCCGGCCTCGGCGGGGAACAGTGAGAGCCGCTGAATCGGGATCATGACCCAGTTCGGGTCAAGACCGAAGATGCTCACCTCGTAGGCGTCGATCAACGATGTCGGGTTGGTGATGTGCACCGCGAAGGTGCACGACTCGCCCGGGGCCACCTCCAGCAGGTTGGGATTGACATCGGCGAGCATCGTCACTGCGCTACCGCCAGGTCGACGTTGCGCGTCACCGTCTGGTCGGCCAGCACGTTGACGATGACGACACGCGTGGCGAATCCCTTCTTGCGGAATGTGAGCGTGTAGCTGCCCGGGGGCACGTCGTTGAATCGGAATGCTCCTGCCGGGGTGGAGGCGCTGGCGGTGGTGCGAGGTGTGCCGCCATCGCTCAGCTCCACCACCACGTCCGACACGGGTGCGCTCGACGCGTTCGCCGTGCCGGCCGTGACAGCACCTTCCACCACACCGGTGGCCCGTGGCAGGGCGACGGCGATGCCGGTGGCCGAGCCGGCGCTGACGAGGTCGACGCGCACGACCTGGCTGATGTAGCCGGGACTGGAGACCGTGAGGGTGTAGGAGCCCGGCGTGGGCAGGCCGGTGACCGTGAACGTGCCCGGCTGCCCGGCAGGGCCGGACGCGGTGAGCGTTGCCGTGGTTGCGTTGAATTCACCGCGAGCGATCACCACAGGCGCACCGCCGAGTGGAACGCCGGCCGTGTCTGTCGCCGTGCCGGCCACCGTGCCCGTGCCGCCGAGCAGCTGAACGTTGACCACACTGTCGGCGCCCGGGCCGAGCGGGAGGGCGATGGTCTGGTCGGCGTAGCCCTCAAGGTGGAAGGTGAGGACATAGGTGTTGGGCGTCTCCAAGGCGTCCACCACGAACTGACCGACCGCGCCGGATGTCGGCGTCTTCGTGGCCTTCTCCACATCGCCGCTGCGCGCCGTGATCTCCACATTGCCGAGGGGGATGCCGTTGCTCCCGATGACCGTGCCGGCGATCTTGCCGATGGAGGCCCCGAGCGTGACGGTGTTGAGGACGCGGCTCTCGCCGGCGCCCAACGTCTCGGTGAAGACACGCGCGTTGAACTTTGTGCTCTCGACGTGCACCTTGTACGTGGCCGGGGTGACCAGGTTCGGCACCGTGAACGCGCCCGTGTCGCTCACCGGAACCGGCGGCAGCGGCTCAGGCACCGGCTCGCCTTCGACGGGCTTGTCGATCTGCTGGGTGAGGGTGACCGTCACGGCCGCCGCCGTCGCTGTGGTCTCCGGAACGATGATCTGTCCGGACAGACTGCCCAACTTGCCGACCACGACGGCGTCGCGTCCCTCGGCCTTGGCGGCAGGGGCGACGCGGACCTCTTCGGCCGTTTCGGAGTCGGGGGCCGCCGGGTACCACAGCTCGTCGAAACCCTCTGCCGAGAAGTGCAGCTTGTATCGGCCCGGGAGCAGTGACTCGAGCGTGTAGGTGCCGTCATCGCCGGTGCTGGTGGAGCCGACCGGCTCCGCAGACCCGTCGGGCTTGATCCGCTGGGCCTCCACCGTGATGAGCGGCACGGGCAGACCGGTGGACTTGGCGGTCACGGTGCCCGTGATCGATGCCGCGACCGCGGCGAGGTTGACGGAGCCGTTGCCGCGCTTGTTGAAGTTCTTCGCCGGGGCCTTGGTGGCTTCCGGCTTGTCGCGTAGCGCGCTGACCACCACGAGGAACACCGTGGCCCACAGGGCGATGATCAGCACCAGGATCAAGACGGTGAGCACACCACGGGGAATGCGCGGCTTCTGG
>JAYTSB010000518.1:0-3672 GCA_043745825.1 Actinomycetota bacterium
GATGGTGCCGATCAGCGAACTGATGGGCACACCGATCAGCGAACCGAGGATTCCGCCCGCCTTTTTCAAGGCGTCGCGGTTGCCGGTGATGCCTGCGTCTCGGGCGCGGGCCATGTGCAACAGACCCAGGCAGGCAAAGCCGAGCCCACCCCAGCCAACGATCAAACGGAACAGGTGCCGACTGCGACCGCTGCGGACCAGCGCCACGCCGCCGGCCACCAGCACCACCGGCACGGCAAATCGGCCGAGGCCGGTGAGCAGGGCCAACGCGGTGGTCACCAAGCGGCCGAGGATGCCGGCCAGCTTGAGATACACGGCCAAGCCCACGAGTAGGCCGCCGAAGATCAACCCGATGCCGATGAACTCGTGTTCGCGGCCGTTGACGGCCTCGCTCAGCTCTGCCCGGGCCTGGTCACGACGCCGAGGCGTGGGCCCGATGTCGGCGTCCTTGGTGGCGAGAGCCTGCTTCGTGGTGCCCGCTTGTTTGCCCGTTGTCCCACGGCCGGACCGGGTCTGGCGGGTGCCGGGACTCGCCGCAGCGGACCGCGAGCCGCTGGCCGTTCGAGACGACCCGGTGTTCCGGGGCTTGCTCCCCCACGTTGCCATAGATGATCAACGTACCAAGGGGGCGCGCGCCGGGGACGCCATTCAGGATTCGCCGGGCGTGAGCTGGTCGGTGCCCACCACGTTGCCGGTGGGCCCCACCAGCACGTTGAACTCCGTACCCAGCTCCGACTGGGTCACGATCTTGTAGCTGACTCCACCGCTTGCTGCGCCCGTGACGGCGAACCGCAAGAACGTGGACGTGGGCAGCTGTGCGACCGTCAGCGCCATGACCCGCGCCTCGTCGAACGTCATCTCCGCGGCCGTGAACGTCGGGCCGCTCGCCTGCTGGGCCTCGGCGGGCGGCTGCAGTACCTTGGCCTCGTACACATACGAAACGGCCTGGGTGCCGTTGTCGGTGGCGACGAACAGGTTCACCAACGTCGGCGTAGCGTTGATCTCGAAGTACTGCTGGGGGCCGCCGAGCTGAGCCTCCAGCGCCGCGACGGCGGGGCGGATCTGCTCCAACAACACCGGCGCCTCGCCGGCCGGTATCGGCGCGGCGGTGGTGGTGGGCGGGTTCGTGGACGACGAGGTGGCGTCCGAGCCCGAGCACGCCGCCATGCCGAACCCGCCCGTGACGACCGCGACGGTTGCAGCGATCGCCGAGGTGAACGAAGCCACCCGTCTCGGGGCGCGCATCAGTGGGACGCGGGTGACGACGCCATCAGGCCTCCATCACCACCGGCACGATCATCGGCCGCCGCTTGGTTCGCTCGCTGACGAACTTGCCGGCGGCCCGACGGACGTCGCGTTCCAGAGCATCGACGTTGCGCTCACCCTTGGCGAGCGCGGCCTCCACGGCGTCGGCGACGCGGTCGCATGCCTCGTCGAGCAGGTCCTCGGCCTCCGGGGCGTAGACCCATCCGCGTGTGATGATCTCCGGCCCGGTCAGCACCTTGCCCGAACCGATGTCGACGGTGACCACCACCACGACCACGCCTTCTTCGGACAGCACCTTGCGGTCGCGGAGCACCCCCTGGCCGACGTCGCCGACGATGCCATCGACGTACAGGTAGCCGGCGGGCACGCGCCCGGTGTTGGCAAGACCGTCGTCGCTCAGGGTCAGGACATCGCCGTCCTCGCACAGCAGCACGTTCTGGGGGGCCACGCCCATCGTCACGCCGAGCTTGGAGTTGGCCACGAGGTGGCGATATTCGCCGTGGATCGGCACGTAGTACTCCGGGCGCACGATGGACAGGTAGGTCTTCAGCTCGTCGGCCTGAGCGTGGCCCGTGGCGTGCACATCGGCCACGCCGCTGTGAATGACCTCGACACCGGCGCGTAGCAGGCCGTCGATCACTCGGTTGACGTTGCTCTCGTTGCCGGGAATCGCATGGCTGCTGAGGATCACCGTGTCGTTGTCGCCGACCTTGACCCACCGGTTTTCCCCGCGAGCGAGCAGGCTGAGCGCCGACATCGGCTCACCCTGGGACCCTGTGGAGACAATGCAGAGCTTCTCCGGCGGGTACTTGTCGGCATCCTCGATGTCGATCAGTGACGCGTCCGGGATGTTCAAGATGCCGAGGTCACGGCCCATGCGCACGTTCTTGCGGATGCTCAGACCCAACGTGGCGACGATGCGGCCGTTGGCGATCGCAGCGTCCGCGATCTGCTGGATGCGGTGGAGGTGGCTGGCGAAGCTGGCCGTGATGATCCGCCGCCCGGTCTGTTCGGCAAAGATCGCGCGCAGCACCGCGCCGACCGACTTCTCACTCGGTGCGTGGCCGGCTTCCTCGCTGTTGGTGCTGTCAGCCAGCAGCAGGCGGACGCCTTCAGCCGATGAGATGGCCCCGAGGCGGGCAAGATCGGTGCGCCGCCCGTCGACCGGGGTGAGGTCCAGCTTGAAGTCACCGGAGTGGAGGATGACACCCTGGGGCGTGTGCACGGCGACCGCGTGGGCGTGGGGCACGCTGTGGGTCACCGGGATGAACTCGACGTCGAACGGGCCGATCGTGCGGCGTTCGCCGTCGCGCACGACGATGAGCTCCGTGCGCCCGAGCAGGCCGGCCTCCTCGATCCGGTTTCGGGCCAGGCCCAGCGTCACTGCGGAGCCGTAGATGGGGAAGCTCAGCTCGCGCAACAGGTACTGCAACGCGCCGACGTGGTCCTCGTGGCCATGGGTGGCAATACAGCCGACCACGCGGTCGGCATTTTCACGCAGCCAGGTGAAGTCGGGCAGGACGAGATCGATGCCGTGCATGTCGGCGTCGGGGAACATCAACCCACAGTCGATGAGCAAGAGCTTGCCGTCCTGCTCTATGGCCATGCAGTTGCGGCCGATCTCGCCGAGCCCGCCGAGGAAGGTGATCTTGACCGGAGCGCTCACGAACGAACCGGGTCAGCTGTTGGGGCGAAGGGGAAATGCATCCCTCCATCGTGCCAGGTTGGCCCACACTTGCGGCGCTCGCTCGTCCACGAATGCCGGAGCATCGCCCATCGGCAGGCGGGCCTGGCCCACCGGGATACCCAGATGACGCATCATCGCCTTCGACGGCAACGGGTTGGGCGCCTCATCGCCGGTCTCGAACGCGAAGCTCTCCAACATCCGGCTGTTGACGAGCCGAGCCCCGACGGTGTCACCCTTGTCCCAGAGGTCGAACATCTGCTGGTGGTCGTCGCCGGTCCAGTGGGTGGCGACGCCCACCGCGCCGACCGCGCCGCAGGCCAGCAGAGGCAGCGTCATCACGTCGTCGCCGCTGTACACGTCGGTGCCTTGGGGCGCGCTGCTGATCAGCGCAGCGGTCTCGCCCGGGTTCCCGGCCGCATCTTTCAACGCAACGATGTTGGGCACATCGCGGAATAGGCGCAGCAGCGTGCTGGTGGCGATCTTCCGTCCGGTGCGAATCGGGATGTCGTAGATCATCATCGGCAGGTCGCTGGCCGCGGCCATGGCGCGCAGGTGCGCTTCGATGCCGGCCTGGGAGGGACGGTTGTAGTACGGGCAGAGCCCGAGCGTGCCCGCTGCGCCGAGCTTGGCTGCCTCGCGGGTGAGGAAGATGGAGTGAGCCGTGTCGTTGGTGCCGCTCCCGGCGATCACCGGGATGGTGACGGCCTCGATCACCGCCG
>JAYTSB010000519.1:0-7173 GCA_043745825.1 Actinomycetota bacterium
CGGTGAGATCGAGGGTGACGTGCTCCGGCTCTGTCGCCAGCAGCTCGTCGACGGCCGCTGCGAACTGATCCACCGAGGCCATGTCGAGATCGCCCGACACGAGCAGCTCGGCCGGTGATCCGGCGCGGAGCACGGCGATGAAGTCGGCGGGATCAACTTCCATGGCGCCGATGCTACCGGTGCGACCCAGCGGTCAGGGACGCCGGACTCGGCTGCCGGGCCGTTGCGGGCGGTCGCTGAATTGCCGCCCGTCGTAATACCCGGGGTTCGTGTCCGGTCGGCCGCGCCGGCTCGACCACCGCCACGTAAGCGAGATCCGGGCCTCGCTGGTGTCGGCCCGCGGCACGCCGTGCAGCCAGTCGCGCTGGCACGCACCGCCCATGACCAGCAGGTCGCCTTCTCCCGGCATCAGGACCAGGTCGTTCGGATCGGTCCCAGCGGGGATCCGCTCCACCACCTCGGCCAGCGGCTGACGACGACGGATGACGAACGGTCGCCGCTCGCCGAGGACGACGATCGCGACGATCGTGTCGTCCAGCCACCGCATCTGGCGATCACTGTGCAATCCCTGGAAGTCGTCCCCCGTGCGGTACAGCAGGGCACCCGCCCCCGTGACGGGCACCCGATACGCGGACTGGAGATGCATCTCGGCCTGTCGCAGCACGGGTTCGTCGTCGGTACGCAGCATCGCCCCGAGTCGCTTCTCGGGCACGTAGGTGTCGTACCGCAACACCTCGCCCCGCATCCACGTCGTGGTCTCGTGCATGCCGGCGAACACCTCGGTCGGTTCACGAACGAACCCCTCGACCAGGTCGACCCACGAGTCACCGCCGAGGTCCGTGCGCCGGACCGCGGCGCGCCGGTCGATCTGCAGATCGGCGTTCACGCCGATGACCTTACTCTGCATGCCCGAGCCGGCCGACTGCGGCGCTAGACAGGAGACGCCATGCTCTCGATGCTGCGTTCCAACAGGGACATCCGCAACCTGTTCATTGCCCAGGTCGTGTCCTACGCCGGGGACTGGTTCGCGTACGTGGCCTTCGTCGGTCTGGTGCTGAAGCTCAGCGACTCCACGTTCCTGGTCACGCTCGTCTATGTCGCCCAGGCGCTGCCGGCGTTCCTGTGCTCGCCCATCGCCGGCCCGGCCGCAGACCGCTTCGACCGCAGGACCATCATCCGCACGGTGTCCCTCGTCCAGACTGCAGCAGCGATGGGCCTGTTGCTGGTCAGCTCCAGGGGCACGTTGTGGTTCGGCTTCGTGTGCCTGTGCGTGATCTCAGCGCTCGGGTCGTTCGTCGGGCCCGCCGCGCAGGCCGGCATCCCGAACCTGGCTCGCAACCCGCAGGAGCTGAAACAGGCCAGCGTGCTGTTCGGCTCGCTCTGGGGCGCGATGCTGGCCGTCGGCGCAGCCCTCGGTGGCCTCGTCGCCACGCTGTTCGGACGAGACGCAGCCTTCATCGCCAACGCTGCGTCGTTCGTGATCGCAGCCGGCTTCGTCACGCTGATCCGCCGCCCGATGCAGAAGGGGCGTGATCCACAGGCCGCACCGCCCGGACGCATCCGTCCATTGGCCGACATGGGCGAGGCGGTGTCGTACGCTCGCAAGGACCCGGCACTACTGGCCCTGCTCGCCTCCAAGGCCACGTTCTCGCTCGGCTCTGGCATCGTCAGCCTGCTCGCCGTGCTGGCCACGCACGAGCTCCACGGCGGCGACGGCGCCACCGGGTTGCTGCTCGCGGCGCGCGGCGTCGGCGTGGCGATCGGCCCGCTGCTGGCTGGCAAGCTGGTGGGCCCGTCGCTGGCCCGCCTGCTGCTGCTCTGCGCGTGTTCGGGGCTCGCCTTCGGGGTCTGCTACCTCGGCCTCAGCGTTGCGCCGGTGCTGGCCGTGGCCGTGCCGCTCGCGCTCGTCGCCCACCTCGGCGGCGGCGCACAGTGGACATTGTCCACGTACGGCCTCCAGCGACGCGCCCCCGACCACATGTTGGGTCGGATCATCGCCGGCGACTTCGGGATCGTGACGCTGATCATCACCATCTCCAACCTGGCGGCCGGTGTCCTCGCTGACATGGTGGGGGCTCGGTGGGCCATCGCTGCGTTTGCGCTGGTGTGCCTCGCCAGCAGCTCGGTCTACATCGTGGCCACCCGCCCGCTGCGCCAGCAGCTGACACGCGAAGAACGCGCGCTGCCCTCTGCTGCCGCGCAGTGAGCGATCAGCCGCCGGTCACTCGTCGTACTCGTGCTCCGGCGCTGGGTACACGCCGGCTTCGACCTCTTCGCAGAACGACCGCGCCGCGTCGTACAGCGTGTCCGCGATCTCGGCGTACTTCTTCACGAACTTGGGGATGCGGCCCGTGGTGAACCCGGCCCAGTCGGTCCACACCATCAGCTGGCCATCGCAGTGAGGACCGGCGCCCACGCTGATGGTGGGGATCAGCAGCGCCTTGGTCACGCGGGCCGCGACCTCGGAGGGAACCATCTCCAGCACGACCGCGAACGCGCCTGCGTCCTCCACGGCATGGGCATCGTCGAGCAGCAACGCAGCACCTTCCCCGCGCCCCTGAATCATGTGCCCACCGAGGCCGTGCTCGCTCTGCGGCGTGAACCCGATGTGGGCCATCACCGGGATGCCCGCCCGCACGATCTGTTCGATCTGCTTGGCGCTGCGCCGCCCACCCTCCAACTTCACCGCGTGCGCGCCGGTCTCTTTCATGAACCGGATCGCGGTGTGCAATGCGTCATCAGGGCCCGCCTCGTACGAGCCGAACGGGAGATCGGCGATGACGAGGGCCCGCTTGGCGCCGCGAACCACGGCGCGGCACAGCGGGATCAGCTCGTCGCTCGTGACGGGCAGGGTGGAGTCGTACCCGAACACGGTGTTGCCCGCTGAGTCGCCGACGAGGAGGAAGTCCACGCCGGCGCGATCGAAGATGCCGGCCGAGAGGTAGTCGTAGCTGGTGAGCCCGGTGATCTTGATCCCCTGCTCCTTGGCCCGTCGGAAGTGCCGGATGCGAACCCGCTTCAGTGCCTCGGCCGACTGCGCAGCAGACCCATACGGCGCTTCTTCCATGGTTCCCCCTCGTGGTGGTGCGTCCCTTGAGCAAGCATTGCCGACCGGAGCCGATCGACCAACTCAGGCTGACCCGAATCTCAGCCGTCCGGCGTCGGTCAGGTGCCCCCGGGTGGTTCGAGGTCGACCACGACGGCACGAATCTGGCGGACAGTGCCGTCCAGCTCGGCGATTGCTTCTTCGATCCGCGTCGCGACCGACTCTTCGCTGGTCACGGAGAGCGCTCCGTGCAGGATGAGTCCGGCGGAAAAGATCCGGTGCACCACCGTGCTCGTCATCTCCATGGAGATGCGATCGCGCTCGGCCAGGAGCTCAAGTTGGTGGTCCCGCTGCGCGGCCACGAGTCGATCCGTGTCATCACGGGTGACCTTGGCGAAGCCCTCGTGGTGTCCCCGACCGTCGTAGATCGCGGTGATGAGCACGTTCGCCCAGAATCGACTGCCATCCTTGCGGACGCGCCAGCCCTCCTCGCAGTAGCGGCCGTAGCGCAACGCCGCTTCCAGTTCCATGGCTGGTTTGCCGGAGGTGACGTCCTCGGGCGTGTAGAAGCGGGAGAAGTGCTGACCGAGAATCTCGCCGGCCGAGTAGCCCTTGATCCGCTGGGCTCCCGTGTTCCAGGTGACAACGCAGCCATTGGGATCGAGCATGAAGATGCCGTATTCCTCCACCGCATCGACCAACAGGGCAAGGCGATCTGCGAGCAGGACAGAGCTCTCGTCGATCAGTTCCACGGCTGGTGAGCCCCTCGCTGGGTCATCGTCGGTCATGCCGTGGCACGACGACGTCGAACATGTCAGACGATGTCGGTACGGCGGGGACTGGGCAATGGCGGACATCTGCCGTCCGTCACCGTACCGCCGCACCACACGTGGGTCAATGCGGCGCGTCTCTGGCTGGTGCTCGCGGGGCGCACGGTGTTACAACGGCGCCATGACGAGCACCGCCCACGACGAAACGATCGACGCGTTCGCCGCCGCCTTCATCGGGGCGATCCTCGCCAACGATGTCGACGCCGTGATCGCGATGTACACCGACGATGCCACCATCTGGCACAACTTCGACGAACTCGACCAGACGCCGGCGCAGAACGCAAAGACACTGCGCGCGCTGCATCGCCTGATCCCGGGCTTCCGCTACGAGGACATCCGCCGCACCGTGTTGACCGACGGCTTTTGGCAGCAGCACGTGTTGTGCGCCGGCACCGCTGGCGGCGCCGAAATGCGGATTCCCGCGGCGCTCCGGGTGACGTTGCGCGACGGACGGATCAGCCGGCTCGAGGAATACCTCGACCCGGCTCCGTTCGCTGCCGCAACCGCCACGCCTGCTGGTACCTGACGCGTCCTGATCTGCGTAGTTCAGCCGTACGCGTCAAAGCCCAGCTTCACCGCCAGGCCGAGTCCGGCGCAAGCGATCACCGCCCGCAGTACGCCGGCGGGGGACCGCCGAACAATGATGGGGCCAACCCGCGCCCCGACGAGCAGCCCGCATCCCAGCGGTAGCACGACGTTCCAGCGCACCGGACCAAACAGGGCGAAGCCGACAGCGGCGATGCCATTGGCCACGCCGATCACCACGTTCTTCAGGCCGTTGCATCGCGGCAGGGTGTCGTGGGTACTCAGCAGCAACAGTGCGAGCAACATCACCCCGGCCCCGGCGCCGAAGTAACCCCCATAGATCCCGACGACTCCCACACCGATCACCGTTCCGGGGCCGACGCGTTGCGGGGTCTCGGGCACAACGTCATCGATCACCCGCCGTCGCGCCAGGATCGCAACGGACGCGACGGCGATCAGAACCGGCACGACGCGCTCGAATGATCCGGCGGGAGTGACGAGTAGCAGCAGGGCGCCCACCGCACCACCCACCACGCCGGCGGCCAGCAGCTGGCGGACCCGCTCACGTTGGCCGACCAGTTCCGGCCGTGAACCAATGACCGAGCCGGTGCTGCTGAAGACCAGCGCGACGGTGTTGGTCACGTTGGCCGTCACCGGCGAAAGGCCGACGGCCAGCAACACCGGATAACTGATCAAGGACGCCAATCCCGCCACGCTGCCGGTCAGCCCGGCGCCGATGCCCGCCAGGAGCAGCACGAACGCCTCTCCCACCGACATTGGAGCAGTCTGCCAGAGCAACGCTCGCGATCACCGCGATGTAGCGCTGTCGTGGGATCGGCCGAGTCGACTGTGCGAACATGACCACGGGTGACGCGGGGGCGCACCCGTCGAGGAGGACGCCATGACCGCAGGCCGCAGTACAGACGAGTTCGATGTGGTGGTGGTGGGCGCCGGGTTCGCGGGGATGTACCTGCTGCACCGACTGCGCGAGCTGGGGATGACCGCCCGAGTGATCGAGACGTCCGACGATGTCGGCGGCACGTGGTACTGGAACCGCTACCCGGGCGCGCGGTGCGACATCCAGAGCGTCGACTACTCGTATTCCTTCGACCGCGAGCTGGACGAGACCTGGCGCTGGTCGGAGAAGTATGCACCCCAACCGGAGATCCTCCGCTACGCCCAGCACGTCGCCGACAAGCACGATCTGCGTCGCGACATCCAGTTCAGCACGCGGGTCGAGTCCGCCCGTTGGGACGAGGCGACGTCGCGCTGGCATCTGCACACCTCCTCCGGCCACGACCTGGCGTGCCGGCACTACGTGATGGCAACAGGCTGCCTGTCGATGCCGAAGGAGGTGGACATCGCCGGTACGTCCAACTTCACCGGTGACGTCTACTTCACCAGCCGTTGGCCGCACGATGGTGTGGACCTCACAGGCAAGCGCGTCGCTGTGATCGGCACCGGCTCCTCGGCGATCCAGTCGATTCCCATCATCGCCCGCCAGGCCGCGCAGCTGACCGTCTTCCAGCGCACCCCCAACTTCTCGATCCCGGCCGCCAACGGCCCGATCCCCGATGAGAAGTGGGACGCTCTCACCGCCGACCGGGCCGCCTACCGCCACGCCGCGCGCTGGTCGAACGCCGGTGTGCCACTGACCCCCAGCGACACGAGCGCACTGGCAGTTTCCGACGAGGAGCGCGAGGCGCACTACGAGGCTGCCTGGGAGCACGGCGGCATCATGGAGTTCCTCGGCTGCTTCAACGATCACCTCGTCAACCCGGCGGCGAACGAGATGCTCGCCGAGTTCGTGCGCAACAAGATCCGCGCCACAGTGCACGATGACGAGACCGCCGAGGTCCTGTGCCCGAAGACGTACCCCATCGGCACCAAGCGCCTGTGCGTCGACACCGGCTACTACGAGACCTACAACCGACCAAACGCGCGGCTCGTCGATCTCAACGCCCACCCGATCCGCACCATCACCGCCACCGGAGTCGATCTGGTCGACGAGTCCCTCGAGTTCGACACGATCGTGTTCGCCACCGGCTTCGACGCGATGACCGGCGCCATCGTCGGCATCGACATCGAAGGCCGCAATGGCCTCACCCTCAAGGAGGCCTGGGCCGAGGGGCCGAAGACATACCTCGGTCTGATGGCCGCCGGCTTCCCCAACCTGTTCCTCGTCACGGGACCGGGCAGCCCGTCGGTGCTGTCGAACATGCTCGTTTCCATCGAGCAGCACGTCGAGTGGATCGCCGATTGCATCGAGCAGATGCGCACCGACCACGTCGACACCATCGAACCCACGGAGCAGGCCGTTGCCGGGTGGGTGCAACACGTCAACGACTACGCCGCGATCACGCTCGTGGCCGAGGCCAACTCGTGGTACATGGGTGCCAACATCCCCGGCAAGCCCCGAGTCTTCCTGCCGTACATCGGCGGCGTCGACCGCTACCGCCAGGTGTGCAACGAGGTCGTGGAGGGCGGCCACCTCGGCTTCGAGCGCTGCGGTCAGACCGGCGCGGTCCGCAACGACGGCGTGATCCGGGCGATCCAGCCAGATGTGACGATCATGCTCGAACTGATGGCCGGCCTGAACCTGCCCGCCCTGGACACCATGAGCGCGGAGGATGCCCGTGCGTTCTCCGAAGCGATGGCCGGCCAGCGCGCCCCCGGCCCGGACGTGGGCGAGATCGTCGACGGCACGCTGCCCGGTGCTGGCGGGGATCTCAACTACCGCGCCTATCGCCCGGCCACGCCGGGACCGCATCC
>JAYTSB010000520.1:0-5419 GCA_043745825.1 Actinomycetota bacterium
CGGACGAGATCGATGCGCTCCGGGGTGGCCTGGAGCTGGTGGGTGAGATCGAGGCCGCTCATGATCAGCGGCCCGCCGTACTCGAACACCATCGCCGCCGCCTCGGGGTCTGCCCACATGTTGAACTCTGCCGCAGGGGTGCGATTGCCGAACGAGCCGCCACCCATGAGGGAGATGCCGGCGATGCGGCCGGCGAGATCGGGTGCTGCGCGCAGCGCAAGTGCGACGTTGGTCATTGGACCGGTGGGCACGAGCCACACGCCCTCGCGCGCCCGGCAGGTCTCGATGATGAAGTCGATCGCGTTCTCGCTGGAGGCCGGTCGCGATGGCTCGGGCAAGTCGGCGCCGTCCAGGCCGCTTTCGCCGTGCACGTAGCCGGCATGACGCTGCGGCGCCACGAGCGGACGTGCCGCGCCTCGGTGCACCTCGACATCGAGCCCGAGGAGGTCGGTCATGATCAGCGCATTGCGCGTGGTGAGATCCAGCGGGGCGTTGCCGGCGACGGTGGTGATGCCGAGCAGCTCCGTGTGCGCCGCTGCCACCACGATGGCAATGGCGTCGTCATGGCCGGGATCGCAGTCGAGGATGACGGGAAGGCGATGCGTTGCGGGGTCCTGGGGTCTGGAGGTCACGCCCCACATCATGGTGCTCGCGGGTCGCCGTGCCACCGGTGCTTGCAAGTGTTTGCACGCGAAAGTGCGCTCTGCAGGGCAAACACCTGCGCGGAACTCGGGTGGGTGGGGTTAGAGGGTGAGGGTGCCGTCGGGGGAGAGGGTGGCGCGGCGGCCGACCCATTCGCCCACGCACATCGCTGCGGCGAGGGCCCGGTCGGTGCTGCGGCCCCAGGCCCGGCGGCCGTCGTCGAGCACGCAGGCGGCGAAGGCGAACTCGGGGTTGCCGTCGCGGTCGTGCATGATGCTGTAGACCTCGATGGTGGCGGGCCCGGCGGCTTCCTCGGCGGATGCCAACTCGCGACGCGGCAGCGCATCGATCTCGTCCTGGGGGTACGCGCAGCGGAAGCCGTGCTCCGGCGGGTTCGTGCTGTAGATGCCGAACGAGTGCTTGGTGGCGTAGCCGCCGTTGGCCCACACCAGGCCGTTGCTGCCTGGAGCGTTGCGCAGATCGTTCATCATGGTGGCGATGGCATGCATCACGTAGTTGTTCCATGGTCCGCCGGCGAAGGGCAGCCCGCCCGTGCGCGTGAGCTGGCGCCCCAGCGATAGTCCCAGCGACTGTGCACCGAGCTGCACCGCCGAAGGGAAGCAGCTGTACAGGTCGACGATGTCGATGTCGGCGATGGTCATGCCGGCCAGCTCCAGGGCGCGCCGCCCGCCGAGCTCGATCGCCGGTGTGCTGGCGAAGCTCCAGCGGTTGCTGACGTATGTGTGCTCGTGGCAGTCGGTGCCGGCGTGGATGAACACCCAACGATCGCGTGGCACACCCAGCGCCTCGGCACGCTCGACGCTGCACATCACCACGGCGGCAGCCATGTCGACGTCGTTGTTGGAGTTCATGTACTTCGTGTAGGGGAAGCCGATCATCCGGTTGCCGGGCCCGGGCGTGCGGATCTCGTCTGCGGTGCGCTCCACCTGCCGCCATGCGTGGGGGTTGTGAGCGGCGACGGTGCTGAAGCGTGACCACAGCTCACTGGCCACGACACGTTGTTCGTCCACGGTGCGGCCCGCCGAGGCGCGGATCGCGGTTTCGAACATCGGGTAGATCTGCACGGGCATGAAGATGCCGACGGCCCGTTCAGCAGGATGGCTCATGTTCAGGTCCTCGCCCGTGATGTCCGGCTCCTGGCCCGGGGGAGAGGTCGGCCAGTGCAGCTCGACGCCCTGGCGCTTGGCCCGAGACCGAGTTCGGCTGGCCTCGCCACCGGCCAGGATCGCGAAGTCGATCTCGCCACTCTGGATCTGCAGAGCGGTCGTGTTCACGAGTGTCTGCGGGCTGTTGCCGCCGTGCGTGGTGAGCACCGTGCGGCCCGGGGTGACGCCGAGCTGTTGACCGATGAGGTACGCAGGGTCACCGTGGCGCCAGCTGAGCAGCGCCACCACCGCGATGACGTCAGGGTCCGGGATGGTGGCCAAACCGGCATCTGCGCACGCCATCCGCACGGCCTCGGTCATCATGCTGGCCGGGTCGAGAGCGGTCTCCACGGACTCGGCGTGCTGGGCGTACTGTCCGCAGCCGATCAGGATGGGGGTGCGGGGGTCGAGAGCCATGGCCGCTGAGGCTAGAGCTGCGATCTCTGTTGGGGCGAGTGCTGGCCGGAGACGTATGCTCCGGCACGTGTCACGCATCGCGATCGGATCCGACCACGCCGGCTTTGTCCTGAAACAGCACTTCGTCGAGTTCCTCCAGGCGGCGGGTCATGAGGTCACCGATCACGGCACGCACAGCACCGAGAGCGTGGACTACCCGCCGATCTGCTCGGAGGTCGGTCGCACCGTGCGCGACGGCCGTGCCGACGTCGGCATCGTGCTCGGCGGCAGCGGTCAGGGCGAGCAGCTCGCGGCGAACAAGGTACGCGGTGTGCGCGCCGCACTGTGCAACGACCTCTACACCGCGCGCCTGGCCCGCCAGCACAACGACGCCAACGTGCTCAGCATCGGCGCCCGGGTCGTGGGTGAAGCGTTGGCCGACGAGATTCTCACCACCTTCCTGTCCACGCCGTTCGAGGGTGGCCGGCACCAAAAGCGCGTCGATCAGATCGCCGCGATCGAGCGGGCCGAGGCCGACCTCGGCTTCGCCCAGGACTCCGTCCGCCATCCCCAGCACTGATCACTGCAGACCCGATCACACCAGCACTGCCCGCCCGACCCCCTCCCCAGGAGACCCCCATGCCTTGGCCATCCGACCTCGAACCCGACACCGCTGTCTTCGATCTGATCGATCGAGAGGTGACCCGCCAGTCAACGGGCCTCCAGCTCATCGCGAGTGAGAACTTCACATCACCGGCGGTGATGCGCGCCACCGGTTCGGCGCTGACCAACAAGTACTCCGAGGGCTACCCGGGCAAGCGCTACTACGGCGGCAACGCGATCGTCGACGACATCGAGTCGCTCGCCATCTCACGGGTCAAGCAGCTCTTCGGCGCCGACCACGCCAACGTGCAGCCGCACAGCGGGGCCAGCGCAAACATGGCCGTGTACCTCGGTCTGCTCGACAAGGGCGACACCGTCATGGGGCTCAGCCTTGATCACGGTGGCCACCTCACCCACGGCTCGCCGGTGAATGCCAGCGGCATGTTCTACAACTTCGTGTCCTACAAGGTGGACCCGAGCGACGAACGCATCGATTACGAGGCGATGCGCGAGCTCGCCCTGGAACACAGGCCGAAGATGATCGTGGCCGGCACCACCAGCTACCCGCGCCGTCTCGACCCCGAGGTCTTCAAGAAGGTGGCCGAAGAAGTCGGCGCGCTGTTGATGTTCGACATCGCCCACCTCGCCGGGCTGGTCGCCGGGGGTGCCCACCCCAATCCGGTGCCGGTGGCCGACGTCGTCACCTTCACCACACACAAGACCCTGCGCGGCCCACGTGGCGGCTGCATTCTCTCCAAGGCCGAGCACGCTGCGAAGATCGACAAGGCCGTGTTCCCCGGCAGCCAGGGTGGACCGCTGGAGCACGTGATCGCCGGCAAGGCGGTGGCGTTCCTCGAGGCCATGCACCCCAGCTTCACCGAGTACGCGCACCAGATCGTGAAGAATGCGTCGGCGCTGGCCGAGGCGTTGGCGCACCAGGGCTTCCGGCTCGTCTCCGGCGGCACGGACATCCACCTCATGGTGGTGGACCTCACCCCGTTCGACGGCGATCTGACCGGCAAGGAAGCACAGAACGTGCTCGACCTCGCCGGCATCACGCTCAACAAGAACACCATCCCCAACGATCCGCGCAGCCCCTTCGTCACCAGCGGTGTCCGCATCGGCACCCCGAGCGTCACCACCCAGGGGATGCGCGAAGACGAGATGCCCGAGATCGCCCGGCTCATCGCCGTGGCGTTGCGCGGCCGCACCGACGAGGCCGTGCTCGCCGACGTGCGTGCTCAGGTGGCGGCACTCTGTGCTCGCTTCCCGGCCTATGCCTGACCTTGTCTCTGATCTTGTCTGTGATCTTGGCGTGTGATCTGAGCAGCACCGGAACCCAGCGCCGTAGCACACATCACTAGGGTTGCTCCGATGCCCCGCACCAGTGAGTACCTGATCATCGGTGGCTGTGCGGCCGCGTCCACGTTCCTGCTCACCTACCCGGTGAAGCGGCTGGCGTTCCGGCTCGGCTGGGTGGTGGCGCCCGATGCGCGTCGGGTGCACACGGTGACCACGCCCGACGTCGGTGGCATCGCCATGTTCGGCGGCTTCATGGTGGCGATGCTCGTCAGCCGGCTGCTGGGCAGCTTCGACTCCCTGTTCGGCACCTCGGAACTGCTCGGCGTGGTGCTGGCCGCGTTCGTGATGTTCCTGATCGGCTTGCTCGACGACGTTCGCGAGATCTCCGCCCCGGCCAAGGTGGCGGGCACCGTCGCCGCTGGGCTGATCCTGGTCTGGTACGGCGTGACGATGTACTACTTCCGCCTGCCGTTGGTCGACGTGTACCTGCTCGCCAACGAGTGGGTGCCGCTGATCACGGTGCTGTGGTTGCTTGGGATGAGCCAGGCGATCAACCTGATCGACGGTCTCGACGGACTCGCCGCCGGCATCGTCGCGATCGCGGCTGCGGCGTTCTTCCTGTACAGCCGCGAGCTGGAGGCCAAGAACTTCCTGTCCGAGCCCAACATCGGGCCGCTCGTGTGCATCATTGCCGTCGGCATCTGCGTCGGGTTCCTGCCGCACAACTTCAACCCGGCGCGGATCTTCATGGGCGACGGCGGCGCGCTGCTGCTCGGTCTGTTGATGGCCACATCCACGAGCGTGGTGGGTGGACGCTCCAACCCGAGTCAGGAGTTCTTCGGTCAGTCGTACTTCTTCTTCGCCCCCTTGTTCATCCCGCTGCTGATCCTCGGTGTACCCATCTTCGACACGCTGTTTGCGATCGTGCGGCGCGCCTCGCGCCGGCAGAGCTTCGCAACCGCGGACAAGGGCCATCTGCATCACCGACTGATGAACCTGGGCCACGGCCAGCGCCGCAGCGTGCTGATCCTGTGGCTCTGGACCGTGTTGCTCTCGGCATTCGTGCTGTACCCGGTGTACACCAACAGCGGGGCGTCGCTGGCGGTCATCGGCATCCTCGCCCTCGGGCTCGGCCTGTTCACCGTGCTGCACCCCGAGGCACGGCGGACGCGGGCCCGGCACCTCACCACCACGATCCCGATCGAGTCGAAGGCGGACATGACGGACTCCGCCCCCACCGATCTCACGACGCCCAAAGGTGCCTAGAAATTGGAGTTTGTGAACAGGGGCGGCTAGATTGTTCCCGCGTT
>JAYTSB010000521.1:0-5229 GCA_043745825.1 Actinomycetota bacterium
TCCGCATCGTCGTCGAGGTCCTCGATGCTCGACAGCGACGCCAGACCCACGCCGACGGCGGCGATGGTTGACACGAACAGGGTCTGGATGCCGAGCCCCAGCAGGATGCCGACCACGAGCGCCGCCCAGCGCGCCCGGCCCGGCAGCCACCATCGCGCGGAGAGACCGATCAGCCACGCGCTCGCGTACAGGCCGACGATCATGTTGCGGCTGTACAACACCCCGGCGTAGTCGGCCTTGCCGAGGGCGAAGTGGAAGAAGACGCCGATACCGATCGCAATCCCGACGGCGCGACGTGCGGATCCGTCCCGGTCCCCGGTGAAGCACTGGGCGGTTCGCGCCGCGGCCCAGCCGGCTACGGACGAGACAACGATGACGATGGCCGAGATCGCGTACCAGAACCCATCCCACGAGGTGATCGCCGCCGCGACGCGGTACACGAACGGCTCGAGCGGCCCCTTGTTGACGAGACCGTTCTCGTAGAACGTGCCGCCGAAGCGGATCGTCCGGTCGACGTAGACACGTGTCTGCATCGGGTCCCAGTTCTGCGCCCGGAACTCGTTGTGGAAGAACGCGGCCGTCACCATCGCCCCGACGAGGAACACCGAGCCGAGCAGACAGAGCCGACGCCAACCGCGACTGACCGTCATGACGTCGGCCTCGTGTGCCGAGAGCGCACCAGGCCGACAAGCGCGTCGAGGCCGAGAACGAAACAGAACACCATGATCAGCGCCATGCGCGCGAGTGGCCCGACCATGTGCCGCTGGACCTCGACGGAGTCGCCGACGTAGGCCGTGTACAGGTCGATGAAGCTGGAGACGAGCAGCAACGCCAGCATCACGGCCTCGGCGCACCGTCGGCACCACGCCGCCAGTCCAATACCCACTGCAGCGACGATGGTCCACACGATCAGCCCGAGGGGGGTGGTGGGTCCGTTGATCTGGTCTGGCGCCGGATCCGGCAGCCTCAGCGTCACCCCGAATTTGTCGTAGCCGGCCAGGTTGCTCTCGAGCAGCACGGGCAGGTCGTGGTGCAACGAGCGGATCCAATGCGGGGCAAAGCGAGCGTAGGACAGCAACATCGTCCGCTGGCCGGAGCCGTCTGCCCAGCGGCGGAACCTGACCAGGTCCGGGCTGGTGAGCATGTCCCAGTTGTTGACGAAGCTGTCTGCGCCGGTGCGCTGGCGCAGCGCGTCGTCGATCGGCATGCCCTGATCCACGAACCAAGCCGTGAGCTCGGCGTCGGGCAGGACACGAGTGCCGACGTTGTTGATCGTCGGATACCGGTTCCGCCCGTTGGCGGACTGGGTGAGCGCAACACCGATGCAGACGATCAACGTCGCGAGGCCCCAGATCCGCATCGCCCGGCGCAGCGAGGGCTCCGCTGATCGCCACCAGAACGAGGCGATGATCAACGCAGGCACACCAACGGCCAGCCAGGGCGGCACGTTCGAGTCGCGCACAGTGAGCCAGCCGACCGTGGCCACTCCGGCCCAGTGCAACCGCCCGCGCCCCGGACCGGCGGCAAAGCGCCACCAGCACACGACGGATGCAACTGCCAGCGTCATGCCCAGTGACTCGCTGAGCACGTGGGTGTTCCACAATGCGAAGCGGGGCTCGATGCCGATCGAGATCACCAGGAAGACGATCAGCGGACGAGCCTCGCGCACCTGCAGGAGACGACTCGTCGAGAACGCCGCCAACAGGTAGACCAGTCCGTACAGAAAGGTCTGCACCACGACCGTCACCACCGTGCTGCGGCCCAGCAGGAACAGCAGGGTCGGATACGCAATCGGTCGCTCGGCGGCATAGAAGCCGGGAGAGAACGGGGTGAGGCCGGCCGCGTTCTTGAACGAGAACGAGTCGGGGAAGAAGATCGTGAACTGCTGCGGCCAGCCCTGCCCGAGGACCCGCACCATGTAGATCATCAGGCCGAGTGTGGCCAGCACCGCCAAGGCCTGCGCTCGCCAGGCCTCGTCCGACAGACGCGGCAGGACCGCTCGTCGGGCGAGTCGGGTCGCTGCGTTCTTCACTCGCCCGGCGAGCTCGCCCATCGCGGCGACGCTAGCAACCGAGGTACAACCCAGAGGGTGCACTCACGGGCGAGGGCGCACCTTCTGGGCGATGGCCGAGAGGACGCCGTTCACGAACTTGCCAGAGTCGTCGGTGGAGAATCGTTTGGCCAACTCCACCGCTTCGTCGATGACCACGGCCACCGGCACGTCCCCGCGGCCGAGTAGTTCGAACGTGGCGATGCGCAGCACGTTGCGATCGATCGTGGGCATGCGCTGCAGGGTCCAGCCCTTGGCATGGGCCGAGATCAGGTCGTCGATTTCGCGACCACGACGCTCCACGCCGGTCACGAGGCTGGTGGTCAGCTGGTCCGGAGGCAGCACCTGAGCGTCGACGACATCGGTGGGCGCGATCGACTTCGACTCGGCCTCGTAAAGCAGGATCAGGGCGCGCTCGCGCGCGTCGGAGCGTTCGTCCTCCTCGCCGAGGGGGCGCACACGGCGAGCCACCGCTCAGACCCGCGTCATGTATTCGCCGGTACGGGTGTCGACCTTCACCTTGTCGCCGCTGTTGATGAACAACGGCACCTGGATGATCTTGCCCGTCTCCAGCGTGGCGGGCTTGCGGCCGCCGGTGGAACGGTCGCCCTGCAGGCCCGGCTCGGTCTCGGCGATTAACAGCTCGACGGAGGCAGCGATCTCGACGCTTACGATCTCACCCTGGTAGACGGCGATCTGAGCCATCATCGATTCCTTCAGATAGTCGGCGGCATCGCCCAACGCGACGGGCCGGACGTGCATCTGCTCGTACGACTCGTTGTCCATGAACACGTAGTCATCACCGTCGCGGTACAGGAACTGCATGTCCGCACGCTCAAGGATGGCCTGCTCGACGCGGATGCCCGCGTTGAACGTGCGCTCGAGCATGTTCCCGCTCTTCAGGTTGCGCAGCTTGGTACGAACGAATGCTCCACCCTTGCCGGGCTTGACGTGCTGGAACTCCACCACCTGGAACAGGCCGTTGTCGAGCTCGAGTGTGATGCCGTTCTTCAGATCGTTGGTGGTAATGGCAGGCATGGTGAATCCTTGGGCGTCTTGGTGAGCGGCTGACATCCGTCGGTGGTGACGACCACCATGTCCTCGATGCGGACACCGCCGAAATCTCTACGATAGACGCCCGGCTCCACAGTCACCACGTCTGCTTCCCGAAGAGTGTCGTCGAACGACTGCGTCAACCAGGGTGATTCGTGGATCTGCAGCCCCACGCCGTGTCCCGTTCCGTGTGTGAACCACTCCCCCCAGCCGGCCTTGGCGATGTGGTCGCGGCAGCCCTGATCGAGGCTGCGCCCTCCGGCACCGGGTCGCACGCCGGCCACACCGGCCCGCTGGGCGGCGAGCACGACCTCGTACACCTCGGCCTGCACCGGTGAGGGATCGCCGATGGTGAACGTGCGCGTCATGTCGCTGTGGTAGCCGTCGTACAGCGCTCCGAAGTCGATCACAACGGTCATGCCCTCCACGATGCGTGTGTCGTCGGGCCGGTGGTGCGGCAGGGCCGCATTCGCCCCAGCCGCGATGATCGTGTCGAAGCTCGGCCCATCCGCACCGTGCTGACGCATCGCTGCCTCGAGCGTGTCTCGGAACTGCGACTCGGTCGGCTCGTCCGCCAGGGAGGGCACCGCAAGTGCAAGGGCGATGTCGGCGATGTCCGCAGCTCGCTCCATGCGTTCGAGCTCGCCCTGGTCCTTGGTCCGTCGGGCGGTCTCCACGACGCGGCTCGTGGGAACCCACGTGGTGGCCACCGCCTCCGTCAGCGCAGCGTGTTCGGCAAAGGAGATGTGCGCGCCTTCGAAGGCCAACCGACCGGCCCCCAACTCGCCGCGTAGATGCTCGGTCATCGCTGCACGTGATGTGCCGATCAGCACCCTGGCGTCGACGCCGGCGCGGGCCATCTGCTCAGCCGCCTGGTCGCCGTAGCGGCCATCGGTGATGAGCACGAGGTCGCCTCGTGCGGCCAGCACCCAACCGTTCGATCCGGTGAATCCGGTCAGCCAGCGGATGCTGTCTCGGCTGGTCAGCAGGATGTGGTCGTAGTCCGCCGTGCTGAGGTGCCGGTCCAGCCACCCGAGGCGGCCACGGTGGTCGAGCGGGGTCATCGCTGCATGTCCGTTGCTGGTCACCCTGCTGCCCCGAGCCGGCGGGCAATGGCCTGGACGGCGAGCTCGTAGCCGTGGATGCCGAGGCCGACGATGGTTCCCGTCGCCACCGGGGACACCACGCTGGTGTGCCGCCAGGCTTCGCGCGCGTTCGGGTTGGAGATGTGCACCTCGATGACCGGACCGCTGAACGCAGCGAGCGCGTCGTGCAGGCTCCACGCGTAGTGGGTGAACGCGCCGGCGTTGATGATGATGCCGGCGGCCCATTGGCGCGCGGCGTGGATGGCATCCACGAGTTGGCCCTCGTGATTGGTCTGGAACGACTCGATCCTCAACCCGAGCGGTGCGGCTGCCGCGTTGGCTGCGGCGACGTAGTCGTCGAGTGTGGCGCTGCCGTAGATGTGCGGTTCGCGTTGGCCGAGCAGGTTCAGGTTCGGCCCGTGGAGCAGTGAGACGATGCGGGCCTCTGCCATCAGCGGTCCTTGCCGGGGCGGCGCTGGTACTCGGCCCGCGGGTCGCCGGTGTAGCCGGGCGGCAGCGTGGCCGCCAGCTCCTCGTCCGTCGGGACGTGCTTGCGCCGACCCTCCAGTGGCAGCAGCGCGCTGATCGCCTTCATCAGCTTCTTGGTGTCGGCGTCCTCGCTGACGTGCTTCAGCGGCACGGCCCGCCCGACATTCACGGTCACGAGCGGCGGGTCGGTGAGGTTGAGCACGTTCGGGAACCGGCCGTTGCGCGGCCACACCTTCTCCGTACCCCACAACCCGATGGGGATCACCGGCGCGCCGGTCATCGCCGCCAGTCGGGCGGCACCCCAGCGGCCCTTCAGCACCGGGTCGAAGAACGCCATGCCGCGTGGGATGGTGCCCTGCGGCATCATCGCCACCACATCACCGGCGGCGAGTGCATCGGCCGCGGCCTTCAGCGGTTCGTCGCTGCCCGTGCCCCGCTCCACACGGATGCCTCCCATCGCCGAGGCAATCTGACCCACGATCGGGGCGTCGAAGACCTCCTTCTTTCCGAGGAAGCGCACAGTGCGACCGGTCTTGGCGATGGCCATCGCGA
>JAYTSB010000522.1:0-3392 GCA_043745825.1 Actinomycetota bacterium
CGACCATAGCCGCCGTCGCTCAGCAGGTGTCGGGCGGAGCCGCGAACGGCGCGGCAAATGGCGGCAGCTCGAACACGGCCGTCGGCAGGCCGAGCGCGTTGTAGTCAGCAGCGGTGATCGCCACGTCGTGCGGCACCGCGAGCGTGCCGAGGAAGAACGCGGCGAGGCCGTACTGCTGGTCGATCCGCGGCACCAAGCAGGCCTGGTCGAGCTCGATCAAACGGTCGATGAGGTGCTGGCGCAGCGCGTCGGACTCGGCGACTTCGGCCGGTGAACGTTGGTCGAAGGAGCCGAGCTCGTTGGCGTCTGGACGGGCGCGCATCGCTTCGATGTTCGTGTCGCCCAGCACCACGTACAGCACGCCGCTGGCGCTGGCCTCCGGCATGACCCGGTGGGGTAGCGCGCCAGCAGAGTACGGACTGTCGACGCCCACATGGAAGCCGTGTTGTTCCAGATCGAGCAGCACACCGAACGGCACCCCGCCGAGGGTGGCGGGATCGTTCCAACGGATCAGATAGCGGTCGGCGCGGTGGAGCTTCGGGCGGATGATGGCGTCGATGCCGCCGACGATGCGCGAGTTGCGCGGCCCTGGATTCTGCGTGCCGAGCGCGTTGGCAGTGGCAAAGCCGCAGGCCAGTGCACCGGCGGCGATCGCGCCGACGATGACCAGGTCCGTGCGCAGGCGGCGGACGAAGACGAGCACGCAGGCCAGGAAGATCCACGCCGCGATCAGCCACCACCAGCGGATCACGTAGTCGTAGAACTCGCCGAACACCCGGGCCGTGGACGCGAGGCCCACCAGCGCCAATCCACCGAGCATCACGAACAGCCGGAGCAGCATCGAACGATCCGGTATGGGCGCACCGGGCTCACCGGGAGCGTCGACGGTCTGACGCATCCGCAGCAGCATCGTGACGGCAAGCGTGATCACTGCCAGTGCGACGAGCACGGCGAGCGGGTTCGGGTTCGACCCGGGTTGGCGAAAGTCGCCGCGGATCCACGGGCCGGGCAGGCCGATCTCGCCGGCGAAGGCCTTCAGCGCTGTGCCGACGCCCACGAAGGTGCGCGCCGTACCGTCGGGCTCGGTGCTGGACGTGAAGTGGCGCCACAGGATGCGCAGGTTGCCCGGCTCGCGGCGGAGCTGATCGATCACCGGGGGCAGCCACATCAGCACCGTGACGCCGACCGCGTACCACCACGAGCGCAGCATGCCGGCCGGGTGCCCTCGCCGCCACTGCCGCACGACCAACACCACCATGGCTCCCAGCGCGGTGGCAACCAATAGTGCGTAACCGGCATGGCACTGCACGGCGAAGAAGCCGCAGAACGCTGCGGCCGGTAGCCAGCGATGACGCCCACACGTGATGCCCCAGCACAGAGCGATGAAGCAGAAGAACGCGAAGATTCCGCCCCATGGGTTCCAAGGCTCGATGAACGGCGCCTGGCCCAACGAGTACACCAGCACCGCTGCGACAACAGCGGTCAACAGGCCGGCGACGGCACCGGCGAGGCGACGTACGACGAACACCGTGGCGACGAGGAAGGCGAGCTGCATGATGGTCATGCCCAGCTCCATGCCGAACGAGGAACGCCCGGTGAGCAGATAGACCGGCAGGAGCGCCACCCACATCGCCGGACCGGGATGCGAGCCCTGGCCGTACGGCGCGAACACGTCGCCGATGCGCCCGGCCGCGCCGACCAGCGGCGGGTGGGAGAAGAAGCCGGAGACGTGCAGCTCGGCCTGGGCCATGTCGCCGGTGGGATACCAGGTCTCGCGGCTCACACTGATCAGGGCGACCACGAGCGGCACGGCGAGCAGGACCAGCACGACGATGGTCGCGAGCAGGATCCGGCGGCCGAGCGGCCCCGGTGGGGTCTCCGCAATCACGGTCCCGGCCATCATGGTCCCGGCCTCGTCCGCTGGCGGTGGGATCGTGGAGTCCGCTTCGATCGGCCGATCCTAGACACCCCATCGGCGACAGCCACCTCAGCTGCGATTCCCACAATCGCCAGCGGTACGCTCGTCACCGTGACTGGGGGGCCGCGGTGGCGTGAGCATTTCCCTGCGCTGGACGGCCTGCGGGCCGTCGCAGTGCTGACCGTGATGCTCTTCCACGCAGGCGTCGGTCACGCCCAGGGCGGTTTCCTTGGCGTGTCGCTGTTCTTCACCCTCTCCGGGTTCCTGATCACCCGGCTCCTGCTTGCCGAACACGCCGCGAGCGGCCGCATCGCGCTGAAGGCCTTCTGGGCGCGGCGGGTACGACGTCTCGCCCCGGCGTCGCTGCTGTGCCTGGCAGCGGTGTTGATCGCTTCGCGCTGGCTCGTCTCGGCGGTGGAAGTGCGCACCCTCCGTGGCGACGTCATCGCCGCTGCGGCGAACGTGGCCAACTGGCGGTTCCTCACCGCGGGACAGTCCTATGCATCGCTGTTCGCCGGGCGTCCCAGCCCGGTTTTGCACTTCTGGTCGCTGGCGATCGAGGAGCAGTTCTACTTCGTGTTCCCGATTCTGATCGCCGCGCTGCTGCGATTCCGTCGCCGCCTCGTACTGCCGGTTGCATTGGCGGCGCTCGTGGTCGCCTCGCTCGTGGCCACACTGCTCAGCACCGACCACGACCTCGTCTACTACGGCACCCATACACGCGCGGCCGAACTTCTGATCGGCGCGCTGCTCGCCTGGGTCGTGGCACGACCGCAGGGGCGATTGCCGCACTGGGTGTCCACGCACACCCGCGCGGTCGTCGGGCTTGCGATCGCGGCCACCGCCGGCGCCGCTCTGTTGGTATGGACCACTGCACAATCGGCCACTTGGCTGTACCGCGGCGGGTTCGCCGCCATGGCCTTGCTGTGGTGCCCGATGATCCTCGCTTCCACCACTGCCGGGACATACGCCAAAGTGCTGGGCGCCGCCCCGTTGACCGCCATTGGACGGCGCAGCTACGGCCTCTACGTGTTCCACTGGCCGGTGTTCACGCTCGTCACCCCCCACGTGTTGCACGTCGCCGGTTGGCAGGCCCGGCTCGCCCAGCTCATCATCATCGGGGCTGTGACCGAGATCTCCTTCCAGCTCGTGGAGCAGCCCATTCGCGAACGTCGCATCCTCCGCAACGGGGCGATGATGCGGGTGACGGCGATGACAGCGATCATCGGCGTGATGGTGGCCGCAGCCTTGCTGCCTGTTCCACCGACACCTGCCGCGGCGCGGATCTCAATGGTGGATGCACCCGACACACCGGTGCTGATGAGCAGCCGCGCACCGGTCGCCGCTGCAGTGGCCGCGCCGGCGAGCGCCGCCGAAGCATCTGCGCAAACGAACAACGCAAACACACCGACCGCAACGACACCGACGGCAACGACACCGACCGCAATGACCACGACCGCAACGACCACCACCG
>JAYTSB010000523.1:0-39607 GCA_043745825.1 Actinomycetota bacterium
CAGTAGCAGTAGCAGTAGCAGTAGATCAGAACACACACACCGCGGGCGAGTCGGGGCGTGAGCCGATGAACTCGGAGGCTCGTTCGATCCTCGAAACCCTCCGGGCCCACCCGAGCCTCGAGCCGGTGGCCACCGTGCGATTCGCCGAGATCCTGTCAGGGCGCCTGACCGGCAAGGCCCTGCCGTGGGTGGTGACGGCCATCGGCGAGGCCGCCGCCGACATCCCAGAGGGCATGAGCGCCGAGAAGATCCAGCAGAAAGTCCGCGTGTACTTCGACCGCGCCCGAGCCCCAGGAGCGCAGCGAGCGGACAAGGCGCAGCCGTTCAAGCAGCCCCCGTCCGCCGCCCAGCAAGGCTGGCTTGCCCAGCAGATCGGAGACCCAAAGTGATTCGCGAACAGACCACCGCGGGCGAGCGAGCCATCGCCCACCTGCTCGCCTCGGCTGCGGGCGGACCGCCGGTCCCGCGCCCGAGTTTCTGCGCCTGCGGAGCCACGCGGCCCGAGTTCGCGCCGGGGTATACGGCATGGGCCTGCGATGCGTGCCGAGCCACGGACGCCGAGACCCGAGCGCTTGCAGCCGTCGCTCATGCCGATGGCCAGATCCCAGCGAAGTACGACGGGATCCGGCTGACATCGCCCGTCATGATCGGCAAGGCCCCGGCGCCGGCCGTGAGCAAGGCAAGGCAGGCCGTCCGCGACGGCGTTGACGTGGTGACGCTTCGCGGTGGAGCTGGGGCTTGCAAGAGCCTCCTGGCCGCGGCGCTGTGCCGCGAGGTGTTGGACGCCGCGGTGCCTGGATGCGCCAAGAGCACGCTGTGGCGAGCGTCGCGATTGCGCTGGGTGAGCGCGATGAAGATCGGCACGGCCAGGCGCGAGTCCCCGCTCTCGTCCGAGCCGGCGTTGCTGCGCGAAGTCAAGGGCGCGAGTTTCTTGGTCATCGACGAGTTCGGACGCGAGGCCGAGCCGCGGGACATGTTTGAGGTCCTGGACTGGCGGCACTCACAGCGGCTCACGACGGTCATCACGACCGGGATGACCGTGGCGGCGTTGGCCGCACTCGACGACGGCGGGCTCGCACGGCGCTTGCTCGAACTGCCGTTCGCGGTGCTCGTGGACCTGGGAGAGCGCACGTGACCGCCGTGGTCATCCCGTGGTCGTGGGGCCCCGCTCAGCTCGAGCGCGAACCGATGGCGTCGCTCGCGGCGACCATATGCCGATGGCACGGTATGCCGCTGTCCGACGTGCTCGGGAGGTGCCGGCATCGGCCCATCGTGCGGGCTCGCCACGCGCTGTGCTACCACATCGAGCAGGCGGGCTACACGCTGGTGGATGTCGGGCGGATCATGGGCATCGACCACACCACGGTGATGCACGGGATCGCGATGCATCAGCGCCGGATCGAGACCGAATGCTTCGAGGCGGGGTCGGCCGGATGAGCGCAGATGGCCCGCGCCGCTCCGAGACTGGGTCGCCCTGCCATCCTGGCGGGTCGGGTGCCACCACGTACGCAACGGCCTACGGCGAGGCCATGGCGACCCATACATGCGCCAGCAAGCGCTATGACATACCGTGTCCTACCACTACGAAAGACAGGTTGACAAATGGCCAGCGATGAGCGTGAAGAGATGGTACAAGGCGTGCAGGTCCAGGCGCTGCTGATTATGCCCGATGGCGAGGCGTGGCCGGCGGCAATGGTCCTGCCGGCGATGCTGCCCGGGTGCATCGCGGCGCTGGAGGACTTGGTCGACCAAATGCGGAAGATTCGCACGGAACTTCCTCCCACTGGGAGCATGGCGTCGTGAGCGCGCTTGACCTGGGCGCCGTTCGCAGGTCGAGACGGCCATGATCGTGCTTACCATCCCGATGCCGGTCGTAAACGAACTCAACGACCACAAGCACTGGCGAGTGCGCACCCGGCGAGCTCGGGATCAGCACGGTGATGTCACGGCGCACTTGCTCCGCTGGAGCTCCAGAAGGCCACTGCCGGATTTGGCGCT
Source organism: Actinomycetota bacterium (assembly GCA_043745825.1). GTDB lineage: Bacteria > Actinomycetota > Acidimicrobiia > Acidimicrobiales > Ilumatobacteraceae > WLMZ01. The sequence continues at coordinate 1,999 of JAYTSB010000523.1, forward strand.
CGTGGTGACCATGACACGCCTTTCGCCCAAGAGCTTCGACTCGGACGGCACGGTGGCTAGCATGAAGCACGTACGGGACGCCATCGCGAAATGGCTCTGCCGCGACGACGGCCCGGGCGCGGGCGTAGAGTGGGTCGCACAGTGGGAGCGGTCGAGCGAAGTCTTGGTTCGGATCGAGATCGCCCCAACGCCAGCGCTACGTCGGGGACTGGCATGACCCGCCTCAGGCTTGTTGCGCCACCAGCGCTGACGCGAGGCGAGTGCCGAGAGTGGGTTTCGCCGTGCGAGCTCACCGCGTGCCGGCACAACCTGAAGCCGACGATCCACTCTGGACCGGCGCGGGAGTTGCCTGTTAGTGTGATTGACAAGTACCGCGCGTGTGTGCTCAACGTGGCAGACGATGGCCCGCTAACACAGCGCGAAGTGGCCAGTGTAATGGGGGTGAGCCATCAAGCGATCAACCTCACGGTTCACTCTGGCCTGCGCCGGATGGCCAGGTATGGACGCGCTAAGCGTCTGGCGGATGATGTTGAATTAGTCGTGCGACTTGGGAGGCACACATGACGAGAAACGGAAGCGAGGACATCATGAGCGAGGCGAAGGAAGTGGTTGACAAGAACGGGCGTGTTGTGCGCATGGGGGACATGTGGCTCGGCAGCTACGGCGTCTGGCGTCGCGTCGACAAGATCCAAGACCACCACTTCACATGTATGCCGATGGTGTGCGAGGAGGACTGGAACGGAGACCACTACGCCTTGCACGCACACGATGTGGATACCCGCCCAGCGCAGCCGGCTTTTACGGCCACGTCTTGGGCCGACGTCGCGGTCCACCGTCACGCGGCCGTATTCGCCCCTGCCGCGCTCTACTACCTCTGCCCCGCCCGGTCGCCTCGCCCCGACGCCCTCGCGCCCCTGCGCGCCCTGGCCACGGCGCTCGAGATCCCAGCGCGAATGGAGCACGTGCGTGCTAAATGGCGAGGCTTTCAGCCGAATGGATTCGTGACATGGGACATGGTCCCAGGATCGGATTTCCCTATGTTGATCACGTTCTCGGTACGCGGCACCCAATTTTCTCACGTGTACAGCCTGAGACTGGTCGGCGATGTTGAAGTCAGCCTTTCGAACATGGCGTGGCAGGCAGATGGCCGCTTCAGCGCATGGCTCGGGCAGCGCCACGCCGGCACTATGCCAGACCCTAAAATAGCGCGCCGCAAGGCCCGCAGGGAGTGCCTAGAGGCCCTGGTTGCCGAGAGCCTGGGGAGACGGTCGTGAGCCCGTACGAGCGCATGAGGGATCGGTACGAGCACGACCCAGCGCTGCGGACCATGGTGGACGCCAGGCGATGGGTGACCTTCATCTTACGCCGGGAGAGATGCGAGACGCCGCCATGCTGGCCAGTCTGATGTACAACAGGGAACGAGCGGTCCGCGGATGACCACCATCGCGATCTCGGACCCGCGCGGCGGCGAGGTGGTGGCACGGCAGCGCGACGACGAGAGCGCCGAGGACTTCGAACTGCGCGGCGCTTGGATCGCATTCAACCTCAGAGCTGGGGCCCGGCTACTTCACGACGCCGGCGAAAGCCTGATTTGCTTCGAGCTGGCGGAGTCTCTCCTGAATGAGGGGCGCATGGGAGGCCGGCCGTGAAGGTCGGCTGCTGACGCGCGAGGATGGGAAGGCTTTGAACGACGAAACAATCAACAACAGGCGAGAGGTATAGTAACCACCATGCAGACCACCGTTCACCATCAGACCGAACACCATCAGGGCGAGGACGCCTACGAGGACTACCTGGGACGCGTCAGGAGGCGCTTCGCCAATCTGACGGAGCCTCTATTCACCACGAACGCTGATGGCCTCTTCCCGGCCTTCCTGGACGCCCTGCCGCCTGGGCGGCGCCAAGAGCCGGTGACCACATGAGCGCGCGCCGAATTTGGATGATGCGAGTTGGTGCTATTGTCAGCAATCTGGTTCAACACGGCATGACGCCGGTCGCTGCGATAAGCCAGGTCATAAATGGTGTGATGGGGCAAATTGAGGCCGCGCTCGTCGGTCCGGTGTCCCTCGTGGCCGTTGACGGTGCCGTGAGCGACCTTGGGGCCGCCATCGTTGCCGCCTACGATTGGGCGAGATGCGGTTTTCCGCAGTTGGTGCCAAGCACCAGGTTGGCAGCGTCGATGATGGCTACACACATCGACAGCGCCTTGGTGCCAGAAATAGCGATCCCGTGGCGCACGTTCGGGCTCGTCCTGCCACCCGGGTTGATGTCTGACGCGCGGTGTACCGCCGGGGACGGGAACGGGAACAGTCCTGCGGACGCGGTAGCATTCGTCATGGTGACACGTGGCGAGTCGCTGGCCACGGATCTGGGGTTGGATGTCAAGCGCGTGTCGTCTGGTGACTTTGGCGATCACAGAGTGATGATATTTGGCGAGCGCGGCGGGACCGGCACCTTCGACTTCGACGGCCTCCACGGCTTGTTGAACACGGATCGCCAAGAGGCTGCCGATCTGATCCGCGAGGCTCATGTCATCGATACCGACGCGAGGGATAGGCGGGAGCACCTGCTGTTCGCGCGCCTGATAATGGGACTGTGTATCGAGCTGGACAAGAAGCCCGGAACCAGAATAGCCATTGGTCAAGGGGCTCCGCAGACCAGGGCCACCAAGCGCGGACAGCCGCGGCCGTGGACGTTTGAGCTTTCGCGTGACGTGAAGGTCGACTGTCGAGACTGGATCGCTTCCTTCCTGCGCGGCGAGAAGCGCGGTCCCGTCAGTCTTCAGACCATGGTGCGTGGGCATCACAAGCACCAAGCCCACGGACCTGGCGGCCTGGAGCGGAAGTGGATTCACGTTGAGCCGTATTGGCGCGGCCCCGAGGAGGCGCCGATCGCGGTGCGCTCGCACAACATGAAAGGAGCGGCCCAATGAAGATGAAGTTCGTGCAGATCGCTTGCGGAACTATTGGAGATGGTACCGATGGTGGGTATCGCGACCATACCCTGTACGCCCTCGGCGCCGATGGCAGCGTGTGGACCCGACGCGGTGGCGATGATTCGGGCTGGTACGAGATGGGTGGCCAGGGTCGCGAGCTACTGGACCTAGGCGTGGCCGAACAGCGCAGGGCGCGCCGTGCTCGCGCGGCAGCGTGGTCGGCTGAATGCAAAGCCGAGTCCGAGGCGGCCGCTGTGGCCGTGGCCAAACGAAAAACTGAAGCGGAGGCCAAATAGCGAACGCCTGGCCCCCGCAAGGGCCCGGCGCTCTGTCCACCGCAACCACCCGCGCCCTACCTCTGGGCGCGGACGAGCAAAAGCCGGGCAGGCCCTGGCGAGAAGGAGACGAGCATGGTGAACGAAAAGGAGAGCATGATGACACCGGAGCGTTGGTTTGTGACCCAGTTGTTCGAGGACGCAGACCGGCGCCTCAGGAGCCGAGCGGCGATGGTGATCGACGTTGTGGGCGTCAAGGAAGACGCCACCCACATCCGCTACGAGCCAAGCGGCGGCACGCCGCTGTTCGCGGTACGTACCGACACCGCCGGGGGCCGCGGCATCGCGCCCGACCGAGCCCTGATGGTGCTGGTGGCCGACCTGCCGGCTGGCCTGCGCCCGCATGGGTGGACGCCGACGGGCGGGTGGATGACGCGCGAGGAGGCGGATGACAGGGCCGCGGTTCTGCGTGGCGAGAAGGACGGTGCCAAGTGAGCGACGCGAACGACGGACTGACAGCTGCGAAAGAGACGGCCGCACGCCTGTACAGCGAATGGTGCAGTGCACAAGATGCCGTGGCGACGCTGAAGGCTCAGCGCGATGCTGCCGACCCAGTGTTTCAGGAGCGCCAGAGGCTGGACGCGCTGCTGGCAAAACACCTCGGCGGCGGCATCACCACGGAATGGCGCATCCGAAAGATTCGGGTCACGCTCTACGGACGCATGGGTCTTGTGCATATTCTTGCAGCGCGCAACGCCGTGGGCGCCGTCGGTGTCGAGTTCGATTTCGGGGACCTCGATTACGAGGATGGGCGCACACAGGGGCACATCGACTTCATCATGCCGGATGGTGCCATGTGAAGTGGCGCGGGCACATCATCGCCAGCAACCTGGGCGCGCTCATGTGCTCCGTCCTCACGCAGGAGACCGAGCGCCGGTGCGAGGCGACGCTCTTCGCGTACGGCGAGAACCACATGTGCAACCGAACGGCGCACCCGCAGGACGAGCGGCACCGGGCCGGCGCGGGAGGCGAGCGCGTGACGTGGGCGGTGGGGGCGTGAGCGCCGCCGTGGACGCCGTGCTGGCCACGAGCACCGCCAGCGGACACCCGCCGGGTCAGGTGACCAGAAAGGACCGCATGGCGCTGGAGCGGGCTGTCATCGACAGGGCCAAGGCGTGGCACAAAGACGGAGGGTGGGTGTTGACGCAGGACTTGCTGTCTGCTGCGCGCGCGCTGGTCAAGTTCGAGGCCGAGCATCCGGAGGAGCCATGAGTAAGAGCGAAGACGAAGCGGCCGAGCGTGCGTACGCGTGGCACCAGCCAGGGTTCAAGGTGCCCGATGGCGCGCCGTGTCCCACCTGCCACGACAGGAGGGCCGAGTGGATCCACCGCGAGACCGGGAAGCAGATCGCGTGTCCGCGGTGCAACATGTGGCCCATGGCGCCCAAGGAGGTCCCATGAAGGCCCCCTTGGATGCCACGATTGAGCACATCGGCGACGACTTCACCGTGCGCGTCTGGCACGATGGTGGGTACGCCTACTTCGAGGTGTTCGATGTGGTGGCGTGGCCAGGCAATGCGGGCGAGCCGTCCCTCTACCGCGAGCAAGGCTCGACTCATGGCGAGACGCCCGACATCAACAAGGCCGAGATGCTGGTGCACGGTAGCATCCGTTTCGACGACGGCGCCCACGTGTATTTCACCGACTACATCCACGGAGACCGACGCATGATGACGCAACTTGGTGCAGTGTTCGGGCGGATCTACGACATCGCCAACGCGCTCTTCCCGGAGCACGAGGGGCGCTACCTGGGGAAGGATGCGCCATGAGCGGCGGGAGCTAAGACTACGCCTACCTCAAGGCGATGCGGCTGCGGGATGCCGCGAAACATCCAGCGTCCGGGCAGGCCCCGGGCACGAAAGAGGGAACATGAGCAACGATACGAGATGGGAAGTGCACGGCGGCGACACCGGGTTCACGATCTCCAGCGGTGGCGCCATGGTTCTGCGAATATCCGGAGCGGAAGCTCAGGCGTTCTACAACGCGGTGCGCGGAGAATGCGATCGTCTCGGCATGGTGTGGGCTGACCGGACGCCGGAATTGGTGGCGCTCGTGTGTCAAATTAGGGAGGCCCTTGGCGAAGTGTGTGCCGGCCGAGACGACATCGTGGCAATCGTGCAAGACCTGAGCAAAAAGCGCATTTGGGCAGAGCACAATTTCGCGCAACGCGAACGCCTTCGCGTCACCTTCGTGGCCGCCGTGGACGCCGAGAAGCGCCGGCGCGCCGCAGAGGCCGATGTGCACGATTTCCAGAGGAGGCATCACGCCATGCTCACGATGGCCGGAGTCCTCACCGACATCGAATCAGTGCAGGAGCGGCCTGCCAAATCTGCTCGTCACCTCACGCCCGAAGAGCGATCTGTTTTGGACTACGTGAAGCACAACACCGCGAGGCGCGCATGACATCCCCCTTCCGCTTCAACCACGAAGCCGACCTCGTCTTCTACTTCCAGGACCTCGACGCCGCGACAGGATGCGGGTCAAGCTTCGACGTGCTGGCGAACCTCGCTTTGAGCGGGATCCCAGACGGCGGGACGATCGCCCAGCCGACCAAGGCGAGGATGCGCATCGGGGCAGAGGAGACCCCGAGCGACCGTGGGCTGAGGATACGCGACACGCTCGCCAATGTGCCCGCGCAGGCGCACGTGCTGGCCGCGCACTATCTGCCAGGGAAGTGGCACGCTAGGCGCATGGAACACGATGCCTGCCTCTCGCCACTGCAACGCGAGTTCAGGACCGCCGCAGGCGTAGTCCAGCGCATCGCCAACACCGACGCCCTTCGCGCCGTGCTGATGACTCGGAGCTCGAACAAGCCTGACCGACAGGAGGCCAAGGCGGATATAGCTAGGATCAAGCGGCTAGCGGAGCGAGCCGTCGAACAGGCGCAGCGGGCGTACCAAGACGCCGCGGGCAAGGGCCAGCGAGTGAGGACGAGGGCGGCGCCCGACCGGTCCTCCGACATCTACGACGCCATGGCCGCGGACTCCGAGCGCTTCGGCGGCCGGACGCGCCCGCTCACTTCGGACGAGCGCGCCAACCGAGGTGACCGGTGAGGGCCGAGCGCAAGACGCCGTGGCTCACCATGCGCCAGGCGGCGGCCCTGATCGGCTGGACCGACCCTGAGGGCGGTCGGCGGCTGAAGTGGCGGCTGATGACCGTCCAGCGTCGACAGCGGTGCCGGGTGCTGATCCCCGTCGGGCGCGGCGCCAAGCGACAGCACTACGTGACATCCGAGACGCTCATGCACCGGTGGTGCCCCGAGCTCTTCGCCACCGCGGCGCACCTGCCGATGGTCATCCAGGAGCGCTTCGCTGGGGTGGACGCGGCGGCATCAGCTACGCGCAATCGACTGCGGGCCCTCGGCAGCGAGAATCGAGCCATTTACTCGCGCCTTGCGGCTATCGAGGCCCGGCTTGATGCCGCTCGTATATGACCACGCAAGGCGAACGCAAGACGACGAATCGCAAGTGATCGGGTGAAGCCTCCGACGGGCAGCCGGCGCTGAAGTCGCGACGTGCGGTCTGCGAGTCTTCGAGCAGAAGCTGGGTAATTTCTGGTCAGGACGAAAGCCGGGCCTGAGGATGATCCCGACACCGTAGGGGGTCGTGGGTCGGATCGCACGCGGACTCAAGGCGGCCCAAGAGACTCCCGCTGAGGCGACAGCGGCGGCATCATGTTAGGCAGGGAGAGCCGGTAGCCCTGGTGGAGCCGCCCCCGGCCGAGCCGGCATCGTCACTCTCACCCTGGAGCAAATCCGATGGCGATGACAGTGCTCGCCCCTGAGGCTGACGAGGACGACGCGTGCGAGGGGTCGGGTTCAATTATGACTCGAGCTCGCCGGGTCAAGCCGAACATCCAGGCGCGCGTGGCCTTCTGCCGCGGGCTGATGCTGGCGAACGACTGGCACAAGCGTCTCTTGCCCGACCTCGCAGCGGTGTGGGGAGTGGGCGAGAGCACGGCGCGGAACTACAGCGCCGAGGCATCGCGCACCATCCGAGCCGCGCTGAATCCGTCGGTGATGCGGGCCAAGGTGATGGACCGCCTCGACGCGAGCTACAAGATGGCGCTGAGGGAGACCTTCAGCCCTGCGAAGGCGAGCGAAGCGATGACGAAGAGCGCGCTGGCGCTGGCGCAGATCGCCGGCATCGACGGCAAGGACGCTGGACCGCAGGTCACGATCAACGTCGGCACCCCAGCGCGTTCCGCCGTGCTGGATGCCATCTGGGGACCTGTCCCCACGGTGGTGGAGGTCCGGGCGGAGGCGCTGCCCGAGGCTGCTCCCGAGGCTGCTCCCGAGGCTGAGACTGTCACCGACATCACCGCCGAGACCATCGACGATTGGCGCTGAGGGAGCCGCACCCATGGGCGGGCAACCGTCACGAGGATCATGCCATTGACCGACTCGACCGACAGCGCGAACGGAGGCGCAAGCCTCAGCCCCGAGCACCGGCGAGGGCTCACGTCGTATCAGCAGGAGTGGACGCGCCTCCCGCGCTACGGTCGGTCGGCTGACGGCACGGTCAAGGCGAGGACGAAAACTTTCACGAAGGCCCGCCGCATCGGTGGGTCTATGGCGAGCGCGGTGGACGCGTGCAACCTCGCCGCGGGGTACGAGTGGGACGGCAGAGGCTGGGCGAACGCCAGGCCCATCGACGTGCACGTGGTCAGTGCGAGCTTCAACCAGTCGAAGAACGTGCTGGCGGAGGCCGCCGAGTTCCTCGGTCGCGTGTCGCACCTGGACGAGCGCTACAAGGCCAATGTCAAGGCGACCACGATCGAGTTCGAGCACGGCGCGGCGATCATCGCGCACCCAGCGCGGCCTGCATCTCTCAGGACGTACACGGGGGCGCTGTTCGTGGACGAGTTCGCGTTCATCCAGAACGCGGAGGACGTGTGGGCGGCGGCTAAGAACATCGCGGCTGCGACGCTGAAGGAGCCACGCGGGTACCCGGTGTCTCTGGTCACTACGCCGTGGGCTGCGGGTGGGTTCGCTCACCGCATCTTCACGAGCGAAGAGCTCCCGTTCCAGCGGCTCAGCGTCGACATCTACAAGGCGAAGCTCGCGGGCTTCCCGATCGACATCGAGCAGACGCGTCAGGAGTGCGCGCTCGACGAGATTTTTGCCACCGAGTACGAGTGCCAGTGGCTGAAGGGTGGGGCGTGTTTCTTCGACCCCGAGCTCCTCGTCAACTGCGAGCGCGATGACCTGCCCGAGGTGCTGGCGCGCGAGCCCAGCTACTTTGGGATCGACATCGGGCGCACCAACGATCTGACGTGCATCGTGGAGATGAAGCTCCTGGGCGACGTGGCGTGGTTCGTCGGGATTCAAGCACTGCGCGGCGTGCACTTCGATGACCAGCGCGACACCATCACCAGCACGCTTGCGAGCGGCAAGTTCCGCAAGGTCCTGATCGACCGCGGCGGGATGGGGATGGACCTCGCCGACCACCTGGAGCGCAAGTACGCAAGCCGCGCCAAGGGCGTGAATTTCAACCTTCCGATCAAGGCCGAGATGGCCGTGGGCATGAAGGCGGCGCTCGAAGGCGGGCGCATCCGATTCTGGAACGGCGCGACGGCGGAGCAGGCCCAGCAGATGCGCGCCCTCCGCGTGGAGCTCGCTAGCATCCGAGCCAAGCCCGCTGCGGGCGGCGTACTGACCTTCGACACGCCACGGACGGTGACTGGTCACGGTGACCGCGCATGGGCCGCCATGCTCGCTCTGCGCGCATCGGCTGGGCTCACGAGCGCGGACGGCGAGCAGCAGATCCGCGGCCGGCTCCTGACGCAGATGGTCGACCAAATTCCAATCGGGTGACGCCATGAAAACCGCAGGGCAAGGGTCTGCGTCGTGGCTGGCCATCCCAGACCCGTTCCCTCCGCCCGAGAAGGCCCCGCCGCAGTTGGCGCCGCGGCCGCTGGTGGACAAGTACCCGCTCGTCATCGGCGCTGGGGCCACGCTGGCCTACGCCAGCAACGTGCTCCGCCTGTGCACGACGGGCTACCGGCGGGAGGCGGTCGACTTCGCTCGCGAGCTCCTCGAGCGCGACGGTGCCACCAAGATGCTGCTGGCGTCGCGCTTCTGCACGGTGGCTGGTGGGAGGATCGAGGTCGTCCCCCCCGAGCTGCCCGATGACGACAAGCGCGCCGACCGAGCGCTGGAGATCGCGGAGGCCGCACGCTTCGACGTGCTCGGCATCCCGAACCTGCGGCAGGAACTGCTCAACATCATGTGGGGCTGCTTCTACGGCGTAGCGATCAGCGAGATTGGCTGGAAGCGAGGGCCGCAGCGCATCGTCCCCGGTCGCCTGTACACGATCGCCAACCGCAGGATCGCCTACCCCGACGCCGCAAGTTGGGACGCACACATCTGGGATCAGGGCGCGGTGCTCGGCGGCAACAACGGATTCCGCCAGCCAACCAACTCCGCCGGGTTCGGCCTGAACATCAGCCACGCCCCAAACAAATTCATCGTGCACGCGCCCGCGTTCGCCGCGGACTACCCGACGCGCGAGGGCATGATGCGGGAGCTCGTGCCGCTCATGATCATGAAGATTATGGGGCTGAGGTCGGGCGCCGCGTTCATCGAGCGATTCACCAAGATCGTGTTCTGGGCGTCGTTCACGACGGGCGAGGACCACCCGCGCGTCGCGAGCGCGGACGACGTGGATCAGGCCTACTCGGCGCTACAGCAACTGGGGCTCGGGAGCCTCGCGGGGGCCACGCTCCCCGACTCGATCAAGTTGCACATGGAAGGCCCCGCCACCAAGGGCGACAACGGCGCGAAGATGGTGGAGATGTGGGTCGAAACGATCGACGCACAAATAACGCGCATCGTTCGCGGTTCGACGTTCACGACGATGCCCGGTCGCAACGTGGGCAAGGGCGTGTCCGAGGCCGGAGAGAACGCCGAGAGTCAGCTCGAAAAGTTCGACGCAGATTGCCTTGGTGAGACGCTGACGGCGCAGCTCCTAGGGGCCTGGATGCGCATCAATTTCCCGGGCGAAGAGGACCTCTGCCCGCGGGTCAAGATCCACGTCGATGAGCCGCTCCCAGCCGCGATGCTCAAGCTCGCCATCGATGGCGCATCGTGCGGTATCCCGGTGGACGCTGACGCCGTGGCAGCGCAGGTGGGCCTTCGGGTCACACCGAACGAGGACGGTAGCCCGCGCCGCATGGCGCCAATCAAGGCGGTGGAGCTTCCAGCGGCGCTTCTCGGCGCCGACGTGGCGCGCCTGGAGGCCGAGTTGGCCGAGCAGGAAGCGGAGGCCGCAGCCGAGGCGCAAGCCGCAGCGCAGGCCATCGTGGCGCCCGCAAACGACAACCCAAAGTTCGACGCCCATGGCGAGGACGAAGAGCCGCAGACGCAAGCGGCGGAGTAACGATCATGCCCATCGCACCGCCGTCGATGCAGAACGACAACTACCCGCCGGGCATCGCGCTCGACCTCCGCAACGCCACGACCGCGATTTACAGCGGCGACCGCGCGCGAGGCGTCCTCACGGCGCTCGGCGCTGGCACCTTCGCGCTCGGCGTGTACACCGCCACCGCGAACGGCGCGATGGCCGCGCAGGACGGGCTCACCATCGCCGTGGGAGACACGGTGCTCATCCTGGAGGGCACCACCAACCTTACCAACGCCTACGACGGTGGGCCCTACGTGGTCACCAGCCTCGGGAGCGCTGGCTCGCAAGTGGTCCTCACCCGCCCCGCATGGTGGGCTCACGGTGCTACGGTGCAGCCTGGCGCGCAGGTGCACGTCGCGGCCGGCACGCTCTGGGCTAACACCTTCTGGAAGTCGTGCGTGGCCGCCGCCGTCGTGGTCGGCACCACGGCAACTCAGTTGATAGTCGGTCGCGTTTCCGTGCTCGCGCAGGTGCTCGTCGCAGGGACCAAGACGCTGAGCGGCGTGCCTCTCCTGGCGAGCGCGTCGGTGGTTTTCAACCGCACGACGGCGAACACCACGGCGCTGACGATTTGGTACAACCCGATCACCCTGACGCCCGGCGCCATAGGCACCGCGTCGCTCGTGGTCAACGCGCAGGTCGCGGCCGGCACCATCAACGCGGCCGACATCTCCACGCTCACCGTCACGATCGTCAACTGGTGACCACGTGGCAGCCCACCAGATGGACCTCAGCGCCTCGGATGTGCACGCGCCCGGCGCGGCCGGCGTTGCGCCTCAGGTAGGCGGACAGAGCCAAGCAGGCGCGCGTGAAGAGGGTTTCGGCGCGCCTGCCCCAAGCGCAAAGGCTCGCCGCAAGAAGCGTCGCGCCGACAAGGCAGCGAAGCAGACCCGCGGACCGAAGAGCGGGATGCGCGTCACGCTGGATCATCCCGTCCACGGGCGGCTCGAGGTGCGACAGATGGCCCACTCCCCCGCGGTGTACACGTGCACCGGCGTCAACCTCGACGTGGCGGCGCTCACAGCCGGCATCGACGACGGCGTGGTGTGGAACCAGCTCGCCGTCGCTGGCGAGTACCATGGGCACCAGAACGGATCGTTCCGGTTCGACCGCGCGGTGTTCGAGAAGATCATCGCCAACTTCCAGCGCAACCCCGACAACACGCGCGCCGATGGCGGCGTCGTGGTCGACTGGGAGCACGCGAGCGAAGCCGACCCGGCCAAGCTGGCCCACGGCGGCGCCCCGGCGGCTGGATTCATCCGCGCCCTGGCCATCCGCGGTAACGAACTGTGGGCGGCCATCAAGTGGCTCTCCAAGGCCCGCGAACAGGTCAAGACCGGCGAGTACAAGCGCATCTCCCCCGTCGTCGCATTCAAGTCGGCGGACCCCAAGACTGGCGAGAACATCGGCCCCGAGCTTCGGAGCGCCGGTCTCACCAACGGGCCGTTCCTCCAGGGAATGCAGCCGCTAGCCGCGCGCCGTGACGGGGGCCAAGCGGCCACGCTGTCTCGGCTCGGCACCAACGCGCTGGGAGTCATCCGCACGGCCCTCCAGGCCCACCCCATGGCGACGCTGGATAGCCTCGCCGGTCACCTCGACGGACTCCGCGAGATGGTGTCGAGGTCGGGCGGACTGGCTGCCGTTGACGGCGTCGACATCGGCGCACCGATGGCCTCGCTCCGAGCGCTCGCCAACGTCCCGATCACCTGCTCTGACGACGACGTACTCGACATCGTGGAGGACCTCCTCGACGAGGCGCTCGACGTGGTCGCTGGCGACGCCGTGGACGAAGCAGATCCCGCAGCACAGATGACCCGCGAGCCACCGGCCGCGGCACCAACACAGACCCCGACGGCTTCGTCCGTCGCCACGAAAGAGACGACCATGACCGAAGCCGAAATCACCGCCCTGTCCGCCAAGTGCACCGCCCTCGAGACCGAGAACACCGCGCTGAAGGCAGAGCGGGCAAGCGGCCTCACCGCGCAGGCCACCAACGTGCAGCTCTCCACCAAGGTCTCCACGACCGAGGCGGAGAACGCGACGCTGAAGGCCGAGAACGCCAGCCTCCGCGCCTCGCAGGAGAAGCGCGACCTGGCCGACGTGGAGCGCGACGTGGACGACGCGATCTCTGACCACGGCGGGAAGAATGCCTTCCTCTGCACCGCGAATCGCCAGGCCCTGATCGCGATGCGCAAGGCCACCCCCGAGGCCTTCGCCACCCTCGCTCCCAAGGTCGCCCCGTCGGAGCGCACGCTGCTCACCAGGTCGGTCCCCGATCGCGAGCGCGCCGCGCCGTCCGCGGGCAGGGCTCGCATCGCCACCGCCGTGGAGCTCGCCCACAAGATGATCAAGGACGAGCCAGCGCGCTACGGCGCGCTGGACTTCGACGACGTGCGCGACGCGGCGTCCGAGATCCTCATGAGCAACCCGCTCGGTATCGCGGTCTGAGTTTCACCCGCTGACGGCGCGCCAATCACGGCGCGCCCGGCCCCCCAAATCCGAATCCGGCGCTGTGCGCCGAGGAGTGTACCCCTATGCCCGCAGCGCTCGAAGTATCTATGATCCAGGGCTCCGCTGCCCTGGTGCTGTCGTTCCGCAACAAGACCGGCTCCACCATCGCCGCTGGCACTGTCGTCAAGTACGACGGCACCAACGACGCCGCGCAGGATGCCCCAGCGGGTATGACTGCCACCACGGCCACCACCGACATCCCAATTGGGATCACCATCGAGGCCGTCCTCGACGGTCAAGACGGCCGCGTGGCGGCGTCTGGGATGGTCGTGCAGGCCGTAGCGAAGAACGCCGTGACCTTCGGCCAGAGCCTCATGCCCGGGGCCACCGCGGGCACGACCAGCACGCGTACCACCCTCAAGCCGTACCTCGGCAAGTGCCTCCGCACTGCCGCAGACGCCGCAGTCACTCTCGTGCTCGTCAACATCGTCGACGCGACCTGAAGGAGCCATCCCAAATGTCCGAACATCTCGTTTCTCTCGGGGACGGTACCTTCCTCGATGTCGCCAACTCAATCCACTACTCCGCCGACGGCGTAGCCCTCTCGCGACTCGATGAGGTCGAGTGCGTCCCCGCTGGCGGCAACCAGATCCGCGGCCGCACCGGGCGCTCCGACAAGAACGTCAACATGAGCGACGTGGCCGACTGCGCCGCCGGCTGGGCTGCCAAGCAGCAGGCCCTGGCGCTCGGTCGCAACGTCACTTGGCGCGACAAGAGCGGCAACAAGCGCAAGGGGGTCCACGCCATGGATCTCAGCGCGGCCGACGTGCACATTCAGGGTCAGATGGCCGGCGCCGCCGCCGGCTACCGCCTCGCGGAAGGCTGCGCGGACCTCATCGCGCCAGTCATCCAGGCGAAGCACCAGACGGACAAGATTCCGATCTGGGACAAGGAGGTCGCTTTTGCGCGCGCCGCTGGCACCACGGCGGCCCCAGGCGGCGACGTGCCCACCACGACCATCTCCCTCAGTACGGTGCCATTCTCGTGCGTCGAGCGCGCCCTGTCGATCGTCATGGCCGTCGAGGTCATCGAGAACGCCGACGCGCCCCTGTCGCCGTGGGCAACCGCGACCCGCGTGGTTCAGGAGCGCCTACTCAAGGAGCGCGAGCACCGCGTCTGCAAGGCGGCAGTCACCGCGGCCAACTGGGACTCCACGCTGGTATTCGACCTCGGGGCGGCCTTCGGGTGGGCCACTGGCGCAAGCGCGGACCCGGTCAAGGACATCCACACTGCGGTCCTCGCGTCCTACGACTCGACCGACCTCAAGCTGATCATGGATCAGCGCATGTTCCTCATCATGCAGCGCTCGCCCGCAGTGCAGAAGTACACCGCGTACAAGAACGGGATCAACCCGCTCCCCAGCGCGGACCAGATCAGCGCGGTGCTCTCGCTGCCGCCGATCGTCGTCCAGAACATGAAGACGCAGACCAGCGCGGGCCTCATGAAGTACGTCCTCGAGCAGGAGGCCACCGTCGCGGGCAAGACCGGCGCCGCGCTCCTCGTGCGCGACACCCCGGGCCTGTCGGACCCGTCGCTCATCAGCACGATGAAGACGATCCGCTGGAGCGGCGGCATGAGCCCTGACGGCAACATGGTCGCCGGCTGGATGGTGCGCACCTACTTCGACCCGAAAAAGGGCGGCCGCGGCTCGTACGTCGTCGTCGTCGTGCACAACGACCACGAGATCTTCACGAGCAAGTTCGTCGGCGCGCTCATCACCGGATGTGGCCAGTGAGTCAACAGGTCGTGTCCGTGTCCAAGGACAAGCCCGCGGTGGAGACGCTGCGGGTGAAGATCCTACACGGCAACTACGTCCACGTGCAGCCCACGCTCACCGCGAAGGGCGACATAGACGTGTCAGTGCCGTACGGGCACGACATCCCGGCCGTGACCGGCGACGTGATCGCACTTCCGCGCATCGAGGCCGAGCGCCTCGTGTCCGGTGGCAGCGCGGAGCTGGTCAAGGCCTGACCCATGCCGTACCTCACCCAGACGGACCTCGACAATGCCATCGGGCACGCCGCGGTTCTGTCTCTGCTCGACGACGACGGGGACAAGACGGCGGACGCAGCGCCGCTCGCCTCCGTCATCTCCCGAGCAGGGGCCTGGGTGGACTCGTACATGGCAGTCGCGTACGGCGGAGCGTGGCCCACCACGGTGGACGCCACCACGGGCGCCTACGCCGCGATCCTCAAGGAAGCGGCGCTCTACAAGGCGATCCAGTTCGCCTACCTGCGGAAGCCCGAGTTCATCCGCAAGATGGGCGAGCAAGGCATCCCGAGTTACGAAACGATGGCCAAGACGCTGCTCGACAACATCGTGAGCGGCCGCCAGCGCGCCACCGAGGGCACGCCGACGAAGGGCAAGACCATCAAGGGCGGAATCGTCACGACCGACGCAGCGCCCCTGGTGTGCGGCGTCGGTGGGGACTGGGGCACATGAGCATCAGTGTCACCGTCTCCGCCGACAATGTGAAGAGCGCCCTCGCGCTGTTCGCGCGCACCGTGGAAGCGTACTCCGACGTGGAAGCCAAGCGCATCGCCGGCAACGCACACGAGCGCATCACCGGCGAGCGCTACTTCAAGAATCGCACAGGCGAGACGGCGAAGAGCTTCGGGTCTCGGCCCAAGCGCGTCGGCAAGTGCCACTACCAGGTAGCCAGTTCGTCGGTGAACGCGGCGCGGCTCAACGTCGGGACGCCGCCGCACATCATCGCCGCTGTGAACGCGCGGGCTCTCCGCTTCTTCCGCGGCGGGAAGGTCACCTTCGCCAAGTCGGTGCGGCATCCCGGCACGCGAGCGATCAATTTCGAGGAGCGCGAGCGCATGGTCGCCCAGCCGCTTCTCGAGCAGGCCGCCGAGCGCGCGGTGAAGCTCGCGGCCAAGGTCGCCGGACTGTGACGCTCATCATCGGGCCCACGACGCTCCCGCTCGTGGCGCAGGCCACGGGACAGCCGCTGACCCCCGTGGCCGACGCGTGGCTCGCGCGTGCGATCGACTACTGGCAGACGTGCATCAACACCTACTGCGAGGCGGCCTACGTGGGCGCCATGGGCGACCTTTCACCAGGCCCCGCAGGCAAGCGCGCGTGCCAGGAGACGAGCCCCGTCGACCCCGTCCCGTGGCTCGACGTGGAGGTCTTCCGAGGCCCGATGCTCGCCGTGTACCCCGTCGAGGGAAAATACGAGTGGCCCACGCTGGAGCACGACCAGACCACCACCAAGTACCAGATCAAATACATCCTCCCCGCGGTGTCGTTCGACACGGCGAAGGTGATTGCTCCGCTGCTGCAGGCCGTCCTCGCCACGATCATCATGGTGACGGAGGCCCAGCACGACGCGAGCTACAACGCCGACCAACGCGTCTGGGAGGCCGCCTCGCTGGGCGGCACGGCGCTCAGCCAGATGTACTTCGGCGGCTACGAGATGGGCTTCCTCGTGGACCCCGAGGACGCCGGGCACGCGCTGATGTGCCTCTCGCTCGATGTCACCGTCGAGGCAGTGGACCGCTGGACGGTGGTTACTGACACCACGCTGGTTGGTTCGCAGATCAAGACCGGAATCGGCACCGACTTGGATGGCGCGATCCTGCCTGACGCAGTGATCGGCAACTCCGAAGTGCCCTGAAACTGGCCAATCGCGTCGTAACGACGGCGCCTGAGATGGCTCAGGTCTCGTCACCACGACGCGACTGCCTTACTCGGTTGAACGCTCGCCGATCACCCCGAAGGACCACAGACCATGGCGAAACTGATCGAGCTCCACATCCGGAGCATCGGGCCCAACAACGTCCCAAACCCTTTCCGCGACGGGTGGATCGGGCGGACCTACGACGTGGCTGCAGAGGAGTTCTCCGCCGGTGGCGTGGAAGACATCCGCTGCACTCTGCTCGATATGGCAATTCACGCGAAGTACCTGCGCGACGCCATCATCGAGGGCGAGTTGGCGTGTGAGGACGCGGCCACTGCTGCGGCGCTCGGGCTGCCCTTTATCCCGGTAAAGACTCTCAAGCTCGCGAAAGAGGTGGCGTGATGGGTGTTGTCAACATTGCCCTGACGGGCATCGATCCGCTCGCTCCCACGCCAGGCACCTTCGCCGAGTTCCGCGTCGCGCAGGGCGAGGCCGTTGGCGACTCAGGCGTCAAGAACGTGCTCATCTTCGCCCCGAAGACATCGGCGGGCGGAGCGACTCCCGACACGCAGATCCTCGGCCCGTACTCGAAAGAAGGGGACCTGATCACCGACACCGGCGCAGGTTCGCCAGCGCACCGCATGGGCGCCCGCTTCATGAAGATCAGCAAGGGCGGGCAGGGCTTCAATCTATACGTCATCTGCCCCACCGTCTCCGCCGGCACGGCCGCCGTGGACAAGGTGGCTCTGACCGGAGCTATCACCGCAGCTGGCGTTTTTACGGTCGTGTTCTGCGGCGTGTCGATGTCCTACGCGTACACCACGAGCGACACGCTGACGACCATCCAGGCCGCGATGGCGCTCGCCTTCAACGCGCACACCGAGCTCCCAGCCACCTACGGCGCCGCTGTCGGCGTCGGCACCATCACTGGCAAGATCGCCGGCACAGAGCTGAACTCGTGCCGCTTCCGCGCTTCGGTGACCTCTGGCACGGGCCTGACCATCACGGCGCCGGTGACGGCCGACACGGCTTTTGGGGCGAGCGCGCAAGTCGGCGCTGCCATCGGTGCCACGCCCATCACGTACACTGCGGCCCTCACCACGATCCTCGCCCGCAAGTTCGACTACATCCTTGCGCACTCGCAGGAGGCCACGAGCCAGATCGCCAGCCTCGTGACGCAGATGACGGCGCAGGCGCTTCCCGCGACCGGGTTCCTCCAGCAGGCCATCTTCGGTACGGCGCTGACGGTGGCGGCAGCGACCACGCTAGCGTCGGGCGCCTCGTGCAACGTGTTCCCGCTCCAGTGCGTGCAGCAGAAGGAGAGCCCCGAGGAGCACTACATGCTCGCGGCTGGCATGGGCGCTGTCAGGTGCGTCTACGAAATCAGCGACCCGAGCTACAACTACAATTCGTTCGGGACGAAGAGCGGGCAGATCAACCCGTTCGTGCGGCCCTACAACGACTCGGCGCTCCCGACGAGCACCGAAATCGACACGATGCTTCGCAACGGCGTGACGCCCATCGGTGTGGCCGACAACGGCACGGCCTACGTGGTCCGCAGCATCACCACGCGGTGCAAGGACGGTGGCGGCAACTACGACTACCGCGCCCGCAACACCAACATAGTTACGACTGGGTTCAGGTTCACGAACGACGGCAAGGCGAAGCTGGCGCTAAGCGGGTACGCCAAGATCACAGACGACCCGCCGAGCACGACTGAGAAGCAGCCAGACCCCACGTTCGCGACCCCGAAGCGCATCAAGGCGCTGATGGAAACGCTGGTGCGCGACTACGCCGACAACGGGTGGATCGACCCGGCGAAGAAGGCCACGATCCTCTCGGCGATGATCGTCGGCATCAACAGCCAGAACGCCGGCCGCATGGACGTTCAGATCCCGCTGTACTCCGCAGTGTGGCTCAACAGCAACGCGCTGCTGGTACTCGAGTCGAGCCCGACGCTCTGACCTGATCCGCCGCCACATCTCGGCGCCACCACGGCGTCAGTCATTTTTCCAGAACGCCCCCGGCACCGTCTCTCCCACGGTGCCGGGGGTTTTCGCCTTTCCGAAAGCACACCCCAAGATGGCACTCATCAACTACGAAAAGGGCGTCCTCTTCCTGGGCGGCGCCTGCCAGGTGCAAGTCACGAGCATCAAGCTCTCCCACGACCCCAAGCGGCAGCCAGTAGAGACCATGCAGGGCGGACTCTCGGGCTTCTCGCCTGGCGCCGAGTCAACCACGTGGGATGTCGAGGGCGTGGTACCTCGCAGCGGCTTTGAGTTCGACTACCTGGCGAAGCTCCAGAGCGGCGAGATCGTGGAGTGCACCCTCTGGGCGCACGGCAAGAAAACCACGGCCAAGGGTGTGTTCATGAAGCTCGACCAGAGCTACGGCGTCAACGACATGGCGAAGGTCTCCTTCCAGGTCATGACCACGCCGGCCGACGAGACCACGATCTGATGGCGGCATTCCTCAGCGGGTTGGACTCGACGATCGCGGGCGCGAAGCCGGCGGGCAACGGCCCGCCCGACGTGCGCCCCGGCGAGCTGCTGCAACTGCTGATCGACCGCGGGCGCACCCCGTTCTCGGTGATCGACTTCCCTCGCATGGACGAGCACGGGCAGCCGATCCAGAAGGTCATGATCCGTGTGCTCACGGTGCGCGAGGAAAACATCGCTCGGTCGCGCGCGCGCATCGCCGCGGCGCACGCGCTGAAGCAGAAGACCGCCGAGCAGATCCCTGACGAGATCATCCAGAACGAGACCATCACGCACATGCTGGCGGCATCGTGCTTCGATCCTGAGAACCCGGAGAAGCCGTTCTTCCGCCACCCGGACGAGGCCGACACCTTCTGCACGTCGGACGAGCTCGGGGTGCTGGCGCTCGAGTACGCGCTCCTGCGGCAGCGGTCGGGCCCGCGCATGGCGGAGTTGAGCGAGTCGGAGATGGAACTTTGGATCGAAGGGGCATCGGAGGACGCCGCTCTGCTCCCTTTCAGTGCCTTGCAGCACGCGAAGCTGGTGATGTTGTTCGCGTATGCCGCGAAGTGCTTGGTTGCCTTGCGCCAGCAATTGGCATCCCCGACCCCACATGGATCCTCGCCCTCGGCTTCCTGAGGGCTGGCCACCGACTATTCCCCGAGCCGAAAGCGTGATCGATGGCCGCCACGGTATCCATAGATTTCCGCGTGGGCGGAGCGGACGCCGTGCAGGCGATGACGCGCTCGATTTCGCAGTCGCTGGAGGCGGCGGCGAAGTCGGCGGCGCGCGCGTCGCAACAGGCGAATCAGATGCAACTCATCGGCGCTCGGGCGCTCGCTGCGAACCAGCAGACGATCCTGCGCGGGCGCATTGCGTCCGAGCTCTCCGCGCACAAGGCGGCGGCGTCGGCTGCTCGCACTGCCGAGACGGCGAAGACCGCCATCGCACGGACTGAGGCGAACAACCGCACGGCCATCGCGCGCACGGAGATGAGCACGGCCCGCGCGCTCCGCGTCCAGGGGATGCGCGAGGCGGCGGCAGCGCAGCGTCAGCTCGTCGCGCTCGAAGCGAGGGCGGCACGCTCCGACGCCAACGCCGCGCGGTCGTCCAGCGGGGCCTTCCGCGGCGTCATGGGCGGGGCCGTGGTCTCGGGTGTCACCAAGGGCGTGTCCGCCGTCACGCAGGGCGCCAGGGCGGTCGTGGGTGGCATCGCTGGCGGCGCTGGCATCGACGCGAGCATTCAGCACGGCGTGAAGCAGCGCATGGACCAGGGGCGCATGGCCGCCGACCTGTCGAACGCAGGCTACCTTCGCGGTGCTGAGGGACCGAACGGCAAGCGCGTCGCGTCCGCGGACATCATGGCGAGGGCCCAGGAGGTCGGCGCTGCCACGGCGTCGGATCCTACCAAGGTGATCGAGGCGATGGCCACGATGACATCGGTATCGGGCGACCTGGCAAGCAGCATGGGCATCGTCGGCGATCTCGCCAAGCTCTCGCGCGCGAGCGGATCGGACCTGAACGACATGGCCGCGGCAGCTGGTAACGTGGCCGCGCAGTTGGGCGATGTCACCGACGCCGCGCAGCGCGCGAAGATCGTCGAGAGCGTCATGCGCACCGTAGCCGGGCAGGGCCAACTCGGCGCCGTTGAGGTCAAGGACATGGCTTCGCAGATGGCGAAGCTGGCGGCGCGCGCAGCGGAGTTTGCCGGCGGAGACGTGGAAACCACCATGGCATCGCTCGGCGCGCTCGCGCAGGAAGCTCGTGCCAAGGGCGGCGCCGCGGACGCGAGCCAAGCCGCTACGTCTGTCGGGTCGTTCATCAACCAGTTCTCGAAGGGCGCGCGACGCAAAGAGATGGCGAAGGCGATGGGCGGCATGGACAAGGTCGAGAACGCCAAGGGGCAACTCCTCGACCCAGAGGAGATCATCGTCAACATGCTGAACGCCACCGGCGGCGACAAAGACAAGATGGCCAAGCTCATCGCCGACTCGCAGGCCCAGAAGGTTACGCGCGGGTTTCAGTCGATCTACAACAACACCGCTGGCGGCAAGACTGAGAAGGAGGCAGCGGTCCGAACTGAGATCCAGCGCCTGAAAACGGCTGGCCTCAGCGGTGGCGCAGTGGACGAGAACTTCAAGACATCGATGGACACAGCCGCCGCGAAAGCCGAGCTGTTCCAGCAGCGGTTGGACAAGATGACGGCGGACATGGCCGAGAAGATCATGCCGGCGCTCATCAAGCTCGCGCCCGCCGCAGAGAAGGCCGGCAACAGCATCTCCGAGATGGCCGTATGGGCGTCCAAGAATCCGTTCGAGGGCGTGGGGATTGTCATCGGGGCATCGGTGGCAAAGGAGGTGGCATCGGCCGGCATCGCGGAGGCGATGAAGGCCGCCATCGCGTCAGGCGGCATCGGGCCTGCTGTAGCGGCTGCGCTTGTCACCGCCATAGTCCTCAATGGCGTGGTTCGGTCAGTGGACGACGCCGACAAGTCCAACATGAGCCTCCGTCGCGAGCAGCATGAGATTTCGCAAATTACGAGTCGCGTGCGAGACGGCACGTACACGTCGACCGACGAGGGGCGCCTTGAGTCAGCCCGCGCGCGGGTAGAGGGCGGGCGAGGCGTCGAGGGGTTCTTCGGCAACATGGCCGACTCCGCCATGGGCGGAGTCAAAGGGCTGTTCGGCAAGGACGCGAAGGTCGGAATGAACATGGAAACAGCCGGAAACGTCGCCTCACTCGTCCCGTGGATCGCCGCGCTGCGAGGGATCGGCGGAGGCATCCTCAGCACCGAAGCAGTCGACAAGGCTGCAGGCGGCAACAAGGGGGAGACAGCCGACCGCACGATCGCCAGCATCGACTCGGCGCTCGCGGCAATCGCGTCCAACGAGGGACGGGTGCGAGAGGTAACTGGGTCAGTGACAGTCAGCAACCTCGGGGAGATCAACGTCGGCGGGCGCGACCCGGCTACATCTCCCATCACAGGGAAATTATGCCCCGCAAGAAGCAACCCCTCGACGTACTCGGCCGCATGATCTCGCCATCGTGGCGGGGCGTCGAGTTCCCGTGCGGCGAGTGGGAGTTTGGCTTTGAGCAGGACCACGCCGAGCACAAGTTCCCCGACAAGGACGGCGCGCTGGTGGAGGCCACGGGGCGCTCCCCCGCGACGTACACCTTCACCGCGTTCTTCCGCAACGGGCTCGACGCGAAGGCCATCGTCCCCACGGCGTCGCTGCCGCTGTACCCGACTCAGTGGCGCAAGTTCATCGCCGCGTGCCTTGACCGCACGACCGGCTCGCTCGTCCACCCGGAGCTCGGGCCGATCAACGTCAAGCTGAAGAGCTGCAAGACGAAGGCGTCGCTCGACAAGCGGGACGGCGTCGACGTTGACGTGACCTTCGTGGAGTCGCCTCTCGCGGAGGATGAGCTCACCGACCTACTGAAACAGCCGAGCCCCATGGGTGCCGCACTGGCGAACGCGGGTAGCCTCGACGACGCAGTGGGCAACATCGACCCAGTGCCTGAGTACCCGGACAGCATCTCGCCGTCGCTGCTCGACTCGATGAAGCAGCTCTCCGGCGCGCTACAGCAATTCAGGCTGGGCATTGGCAACATCGGCTCGCTCGTTGACTCCTACCTCGACGGCATCGCCGACATGCGCGCGGCGCTCGTGAAGAACGGCAACCCGGCGAAGACGCTGAAGGCCATCCAGGCGCTCGACGCGTGCTTCACCGCGGTCGCGCAGGTGGCCGCAGATGCCAAGCCCAAGGGCCGGCCGGTCACCGTGGCCATCGTGCAGGGGCCGGCCACGCCCGACGCCATCGCGGCGTTCTTCGGGACGCCTGTGGACGACTTCCTGCGCATGAACCCGCTCGCAGCAGACCGCTCTGTTGTGCCCAAGGATTCGCAGGTGCTCGTCTACGTGGCGGGCGCATGAGCAGCACTGATCTCGACACGGTTACCTTCGTGAACCTGGCCACGGGCGAGCGTTTCGAGCGCTGGGAGTCGTTGCAGCTCCAGAGCGAATTCCTCACGCCGTGCGACTCGTGGACGCTCGACGCGGGCGCGGAGGTCGCTGGCCCCGAGCTCGCGCAGGCGCTGACGCGATTCAACCCGAGCAAGCCGCGCGCGCCGACCGTACAGATCCTCGTCAACGACATCCCGCAGATTACGGGGTTCGTGGACGAGTGCACCATCAGCGTGGACCGCGGCGGCACCAAGGTGCACGTGGCTGGGCGTGACATCCTCGGCCCTGTCGTGAGCGGCAACGTCGACCCGCGGATGCCCATCGCCAAGGAGACCACGATCGCCAAACTGGTCTCGCTCGTGATCAAGGAGCAATTCGGGTACGACTTCCTCATCAGCGAAGAGGACGGCGCCACGCACATCGGCACCGCCGTCCAGAAGCGCAAGAAGTACGAGAGCAAGCACGCGCGCGGGCTTACGATCAAGGACATCAAGCCGCACGACAACGAGGGCGCGTTCTCGTACCTGTCGCGCATCCTCACCCACTACGGATACTGGCTCTATGCCAGTCCAGACGGCACGAGCGTCATCATCGCCGGGCCAGACTTCGAGCAGCCTGCGAGCTACCAAGTGACGGCGCGGC
Source organism: Actinomycetota bacterium (assembly GCA_043745825.1). Lineage (GTDB taxonomy): Bacteria > Actinomycetota > Acidimicrobiia > Acidimicrobiales > Ilumatobacteraceae > WLMZ01. The sequence continues at coordinate 25,896 of JAYTSB010000523.1, forward strand.
GAGACCCAAACGGGAGCGGGGCGGGGCGGGGCAACAACATTGAGAAGATGTCGTTCGCGCTCAAATTCCAGGACCAGCCGAGCGTAGTCTACGTGCGCGGCGTGGACTCAGGAGCGGGCACCAAGGGGAAGATCGTAGGCATGTCGGTCAACTCCGCGCAGCCGCTCATGGTGCCGGCGTACATCTGCGACAAGGACGCGAAAACGAAGGAGCAGGCCGAGCGCATCGCGCAGACCTTCCTCGCCCGCAAGCGGCGCGACTTCCTCGTGTACAGCATCACCGTCGCTGGGTTCTCGGACCGCACCCCAGGCGCCACCATGGGCGCGATCTATCAGACGAACACCGTCATTCAGATCGAAGACGAGTTGACGGGGACGAGCGGGCCGATGTGGATCGAGAGCAGAACGTTTCGCAAGGGGCGCGACGGGTGCTTCACCGATCTGAAATGCATACCGCTGTGGTCGCTGCTCCTTGATTGGCAGCCAGGCGAGCAGCCTCGCGAGCCTATTCCGTACCCCATCACCCTGACGCTCACAGCCGCTACGGCGCCAGGTAAGGCCCCCGATGACTACGGCGGGACCATATGGGATGACTTGGGCAAGAATGCCAGCAACGCAGCCCTGTGGTACTTCCGGCGAAAGCAGTGACACATGGACATCGAGTTCACCGATGTTGCCGAGTCTCAATTCGGCAACGACGCAACGGACGGCAAGGAGGAGATCGTCACGTGCACCTTGCGCTACGCAGGCGAGACGGATGGCCAGGACGAGCTCGCGGCCGAGGTATGGTGTCAGTACGGATTCACCTCGCGACCGGCCGCACCATCTGACTCTGGCAAGTGCCAGGCGCTCACGGTGGACGCCGCCGGCAAGCGCATCGTGGTGGGCTCGCGCGACCTGCGCGGGGCCGACTCGCACGGCGCGCTGAACGCTGGCGATGTGGCTATGTGGAGCACGGGCAAGAACAGCATCCGGTGCAACGCCGACGGGTCGATCGCGATCCACCAGATCGGCGAGAGCATCGACTCTGGACTGAGCATCGAGAAAGACGGGACGATCCTGATCTTCAACGAGTGGGGCACCATCGAACTTGGCAAGGACGGATTCAAGGTCCTCACCGCGTCGGGGACGAGCAGCCTAGAGCTAGCCCCCGACCATTTTCAGGCCATGGCTCCTCAAGGCTTCCTGCGATGCGGGTGCGTTGGCCTAGGCCTCGCTCCTAGCCTACCACTGTGCACTGGCGCCGGCGCGGCGGCCGTTCCAATCCCGTACATCCTTGGCTGAGCATGGCCACGCGTTGCAAGATCCCCGGGGTCCAGCTCCCATCGCTCCCAAGCCTGTCGATTCCGCCCAAGCTCCCAGGCCTGCCCATCCCTTCGTTCTCGCTCAACCTTCGGCTGCGTATCCCTGGGATCTCGATCTCGCTGCCTAGCCTCAGCATTCCACCGAAGCTTCCAGGACTGCCCATCCCGAGCGTCAGCCTCAACCTCCAGCTGCGTATCCCCGGCATCTCGATCTCGCTCCCAAGCCTGTCGATTCCGCCCAAGCTCCCAGGCCTGCCCATCCCGCGCCTGCCGACCTGCCCGCTTGACCTTCTGTGAGGCACAGATGCCCCTTCTCGGCTTCGGACAGCAGCCCTTCGGCAACACCTCGGCCGGCACCGGTACGCCGCTCAACCTGCCTCTCCCAGGGTCGGCGGGATACATCACCTCGACGGACATAGTGCCGGTACGCGCGATCAACACGCGAACCAAGGATTACGATCTGGACACGACCACCGCGGGCTACGACCATAAGCCGTGGAACATTGCGGAGCAGCAAGTATTGCTTGCGCTGCAAGAGACGCCTGGGCGGCTATCGTACTGGCTCGACGGCGGCGACCAAACGAACGCGCTCGGGACCATCCCCACCATAGAGACGGTGCGTGGGTACACGCAGGGTGCGCTTCGGGCGCTCATCCAGGCCGGCACGATCGAACTGCTGGACGTGAGCATCACGAACACCGGCGCCGCGCTCTTTCGCGTGGTGACGTGGCGCGACACCACATCCAAGGCCGTGATCGACACGACGGCGAAGCTCAAGTGAGGGGACGATGACCATCACCACTGGCGACTACCCGACGATCGAATCCGTCGTGCAGGGCGCGCTGCGCTTCTACCAGCAGCACATGATGCGAAACGGCGTGCCGCAGAGCACCGCCGTGCAGGCCACGAGCAAGGGGGGCGACCGTTGGGCCACGGTGATGGCGTTCGCCACGCCGCTGGCGCAGGTGCTCGCCAACAACCGCAACAAGGAGGACGCGAGTTCACCTGACAGCGCCGTCGGCGACGACCTGGTCGCGTGGGCCAAGATCTACGGCATCGCGCGGTCGCCAGGCGCGGGCGCTAGCGGCAACGTAACGATCACGTCGAGCGGCATCGTCACCTACGCCGCGGGGCAAGAGGCGGTGGCCACGAGCAACGGCAAGCGCTACCGCGTCGTCTCGCTCTCCACGGTCCCCAGCGGATCCGACGTGGGCATCGTGGGCATCGACATCGGGCCGACCACCAACCTTGACCCGGGCGAGATCTTGACGTGGACAAGCCCGCCCATCGGCAGCGCGACCACGTGCGTGGTGTCGAGCGGCGGTCTCACCAACGGCACGGCGGCGGACAACGACGCGAAGCTCCGCACGCGGCTCCAGAAGCGCCTCAGGAACCCGCAGAACGGCGGGTCGTGGTCTCACGTCCAGCGATGGCTCGAAGACGCCTCAGCGAGCGTCCAGACGGCCTACATCTACCCTGCCGCGCAGGGCCCTGGGACGAATCACGCGGCGTACAGCATCGAGGGGACGACCACCAACCGCTTCGCGCGCGCGGGCACCACGGCGCTGACCACGCTCCTAGCGCAGTCACTCACCGCGCAGGCTCCTGAGTTCTCCGACGCGCTCATCACCACGGTGGTCGAGCAGGACATGGCGATCGCGCTCCGTCTCACGCTGCCCGAGCCCAAGAGCGCTGGCGGCAACGGCGGCGGGTGGATCGACACAACGGCTACAAGGTGGCCTCCTCCTCTCGCGGCTGGCCCCGTAGCTATCTCCGTTGTCACGAGCGCCACTACGCTCACATGCACCGCCACCACGGTGCCGATTGACACGGCATGGATCCACCTGTTCGACTCGGCGAATCGAAAGATGGTCCTTGCGCGCGTCGTGTCGCATTCTGGTGTGTCCGGGGCGTACGTCATCAACCTCGACCGTGCGGTGCCCACCATTGTCGTTGGCAACCACGTCAGCCCAGCGTCGAGCCGAGGTGACCAGTACGCCGAGCTTCTGTTGCAGTGGTTCGCGCTGCTGGCACCTGGCGAAAAGACGAGCAACGCGGCCGTATTGCCGCGAGCGTACCGTCACCCGAAGAGCACCGAAGGCTACCCGTCAGAACTCACGACCGAGTTGCTCTCGTCGCTCCAGGTGACCTTCGCCGAGTTGACGAACGCTACGATGTACTTTGCGAACACGTTCGCGCCGACGCTGCCCTACGCACCCACGGTGCCGGCCTCAGTCACATCACCGCCCAATGTATGGCGCCCGAAGCACGTATCTTTCTACCCGTGAGGCCTGAATGTCATCTGCCGTACTCCCCGAGGTCAGCGACATCACCACGTTTGGTGGCACGATGGCGAACTTCGCGCCACCCGAAGACCCCACGACGGACCTTGACTGCCTGTACGTCAACAGGTGGTTCGCGCAGCTCGCTATGCTGTCGTTCACGCTGCCACGCGCGTGGGCTAGGTGCACCGTGGCTGGCGCTGTCATCTCGGGTCCGGTAGACGGCGACCATGGCGCAGTGTGGGGCAACACGAGCGGACTGAAGCCCACGGCCGCGCGGACATCGGCGGGGCTCTTCACGCTCACATGGGCGGCATCGTACAACGACCTGCAAGCCGTTCCCGAGTCGCACGCGGTGTCGTTCAAGAGCGTCATCGTGACGGCGTACAACGGCGCAACGGCGGTCATCTCGGCGGCAGCGGTCACGAGCGCCAACGTGGTGACGGTGCGCACGTGGACGGACGCAGGCGTCGCGGCCGACCCGTCCGAGTTCTCGGTGTGGGTTCGCTGATGGCGTGCACCGGCTGGATGTCTCCCATACCATTCCGCGTCGGAGGGCGTGGACACGCAACGATCCAAGGCTTCTACAACTCGATGCGCTCGAACCGCACGGCGGCCTTGCAGGGCGCGAAAAACGTTACCGAGGTCGACATCGAGAACAAGGTCGCGGCGCGTATGCTGGCGGTGGCGTGGCGCGAGACCAATCGCCGAGTCAACCAGCGCGACCCGCTCAAGCTTTCTTTCGCGCGACGCCCCGTGAAGCTGCCGGGCTCGGACGTGACCGAACTGCTCTCGCCACTCGAACGCCAGGAGCGCTTCCTTGGCCTGACCCCAGAGACCACGCAGAGCTACCAGGATCGTCGCGCTGCGGTAGCGGCTCGCGTGGCATCGGCCGCCAGCTCTGCGCGCGCGCAGGTGTCGACAGCCATGTCGGCGATATTCGGGCCCTGGTTCAAGGGCGTCTTCGAGAACCACATCGGTGACGTGGACTACGCAGGCAAGGCGCCCGTGGGGCAGGTGCACGCATATTGGGCCACGAGCTCGTTCACGTTCTCGTCCACATACCCCGGAGAGTACGACGCAGCTAGGCCGTGGACGACGGGCCTGGCGATCATCAACATAGGTATCCAGCCTCCCGCAGCTACGGCTCAGAGCGACATCGACGCAAAGACGACGAAGGCGCTAGACACGCTTGACGCGATGCTTCCAGCGTGGATGAGCGCAGCCGTGTCGCAGTGGGCACCAGGCCAGACCACGCCGGGGTTCTTCCTCGGCGTCTCCTATCTCGGCCTCACGGCCCTCTGAGGCACCATGTCGAACGCCAACGCATTCTCCGCAGCCAAGAATCAGGGCGACCAGCTTCTAGCGAGCGAGGCGAACAGCCTCAACACAGGCCAGCAGGCGGCGCTGTGTCGCACTGGGACCACGACGCTGACTGGCAATACGGTAATCGACACGAACGGGAAGACGTTCTACATCGACCTTTCGCAGGCCCCGACGAGTGGCGGCATCGTGGTCGATTCGTCGGACTTCTCGTTCACAAGCAACTCGTCTGGAAGCTTTAGCATCGCTGCGAATCGGCTGAAACTTACCGGCACAGGAGTGCCTGTTCTTGGCAGTCGCACGGAGAATAGGCACCAGCGATGCGCCGCCATGACGCACGTTAGCTTTCCGTATGCGCTGGCGGATCGAAACTACGTGTGCAACGCGGCCTACGGCTACGTCATCATACCTATGTCAAACAGCATAGACGGCGCTACGCTGACCACCGTGACGGCATACGTGCGCGGCACCGCCACGGCTGGCACGTGGGCCGCTCAGCCTGGGGCGATGCCGTCTCTAGATGTGGCCAAGACGGACAGCAATGGGACATACTCGGTCCTCGGAACGACCGTGGCCACATGGTCTAGTCTAGGTGCCTTTCAGGCCGTGCACACGATCGTCGTGTCTGGACTGACGCACTCGATCGATAACACCGCGCCGTCTAGCGTCAACCTCACGGTCACTGGGCCGGGCGGCGTCAACTTTCTCGCCGATCGCTACGAGCTGCTCGGCATCAAGTGCGGCTTCACAGTTACCGCCCTCACCCCAGGAGGCTGACGCGTGACGTACTCAGGAGCCTCCGCATCGCCCGCAGTGGGCACCGTTGGCACCAAGACCACGGTAACGCTATCGGGCAGCCATACGGCCGTCTACGGCGCGAACACATCGGTCGTTTACGCGTACATACAGAGCGCGCCGCCAAACAGCAAGCTGCCGACGCTTGACCAGCTAGCCGTGCTCGTCGCCTGGAACGCAGGCCTCTACACCGGCGCCTACACAGGACCGCTCGCGCGAGGCGTTGACCGCAAAGAGTTGCGTCTCGTCTCCGATGCCGCCGGAGTCACCTTCACGCCTGACGTGCCAGGGCTGTTTACCGTACGATTCTACGACGTGGAGGCCTACCGCTTCATCCCACACTACCAGGGCCATGTACCTGGCACTGGCGAGCTAGCGGAGACAGACAACGAGCTCGCAGCGCTTCCGGCGTACGCCGGTTCCAGCGCCCAGTCGTCCAGCGCGACGCTCGCATACTACGTCAAGGAAACGCACAAGCGCACCATCGGCGCCGGGCTTCACACGGCGACGGTGACAGTCAGCGGATATGCCGACGCCCCAGACCCGTACGACACAAACGCCGTTACGCTAGCCGCAGGGACGAGCAGCCTCGCGAAGCTTGCCGCGCTCGACAACGACGTTCTGGCCGCTCTCCTCACTCTCAAGCAAACGACTGGCTCAGCGCTGACGACGTGGACGATCGGTTCGTTCAACGAACTTTTCGACGCCTTCAACGCACACCTTGGCCTCGTGGGCGACCAGACGATCCACACCGTCGCCGACAACACAAACATACTGGCGGTCGGCGCGTGCACGGACGTGGCTACGGCGATCTCTTTGCTCAACGATATGCGTACAAAGTACGCGGCGCATCGGGTCATGACGGCGGGAACGGTGCACGTGGGCGCCGACAACACCAACGTGGTGACGGCCGCAGCGTGCGCTGACTTCGGTACCGCTCGGACGCTCTTTGCCGACCTGCGCGACCGTATGTTCTACCACGCGTTCACGTACAGCACGATCCACATCACGGCTGGCGACGGCACGGCGTTCGAGTGGCTCGAGGTGCCATACCCCGGCTCGGTCGCTCACATGGTCGCCCAATGCAACCGTCTCGCGAATTTTTACACCAACCACATCCGCCGAGTGATCCAGCACTCGCACTTCTCGGGCGACGCCAACAACACCATCGTGGGCGTCAACTTCGAGTCAAACGACGGCACGGCGGCGAGTCTCAACCTGCTCGCCGACGCTCTCACTCGCCACATCGCTAATCAGAAAGCGGACGGGAGCGCCGCGGGTGTCGCGTATCACCAGACAGCAGGCGTCTCGCAGTCGAGCAACAACAAAATCCCGCTGCGAGCCAACGGCAACGATCCAGGCAGCATACAGCTCGTCGCCGAGTGGATCGCCTACACGCTCGAACTCCACGCACTAAGCATCTCGCCGCATCGCCAGGACGCGCAATGGGGGCGCTACCCGACAACCACGTTCTTCTCAGACTCATACTTGGCGCGGCTCACGAAGGCGTGGCTCGTGGCCACGTCGAGCCCGAACGCAAACGCGCCAGACTTCCAGAGCGCGATCGCCGGCCTGGCTCAGAAGGGATGGGGATGAGTCAGTGCGGCGGCCACGTGCTCTCAGGATCGCAGCACGCACGGTACACGTTGCCGCTGTACTGCCCGCCCTTGGAGCAGAACTTCAAGAAGAAGTCCGCGTAAAAGGACGCGCTGCCGTCGATGACGCCGAAGGCGTAGCAGTGGCGAGCCCCGCACCCTCCGTCAGGCACGGTGACAGGAGCCTGGCCAGGGTGGGTCATCCCCCACATCTCGCATGTCATCGGCAACGGCGGCACCACGACCGCCGGCGGAGTCGGGCACGCACACTCGGTGTAGCCCGACCCATCCGCCTTGCACACCTGCGTCCCAGGTGGAAGGCCGGGGCAGTCGCATGGGGTCGCGGTGCCTGGCGAGCACACCGTGGCTGCCCCGCCCTTCCCTGCCCCACCTCCCGACCCAGCGCCTCCCGCTCCTCCCTGCGAAGCTCCAGCGCTCCCACCACCCGCGCCGCCGCCCGATGCGGCAACACCGCCGGCACCGCCTGACCCCTGAACATCATGCGCCCCGCCAGCCCCGGACGACTTGCCAGCTGCCGCGCCATCAAGCGCGGGCCCGCTGCCGGCCTCCCCTGAGGCCGATGCGAGCCGAAACGGGTCACCGTCCCCGCAGGCAAGCAAGATGACGGCAGCAGGCACCAGGGCGGCAAGGCGGGCGACGTGGCTCATTCCCCCATCCTACGCCGCCCTGCGGTGAATCCCACCCCGTCATGCGGCGAAGTTTTCGCTTGACAACCGAACGGAAATCATGGCCCAAACCGCAGACTTCAAGCTGTCCAGCAACGCAGGCGGGGCGTACGGCGCCGTCAACGGCCCGTTCTCAGGGTCGACCGCGCTCGCCTACGTGGCCGCGGGGACGTACTCGATCAAGGCTCAGCTCGATAGCGTGTCGGGGCTCGGATCGTGCTCGTGGAGCATCACCTCCGCGGACGATCTGCACAACGCGTCGCTCCCCACGGTGACCACCGCCTCAGACCAGGCCTCGTGCACATTCTCGGTGCCCAAGACTGGCGGAGCGTGGCTCCTGCGTGCGATCGTCAACGGCGGAGTCAACCTACAGACTGGCGCCACCGATACAACGCTGATTCGCACGCTCAAGATCGCGGTCCTCAACGCCATCAACAACGAGGAAATCGCGCTCGGCGAGACGTACGAGGGTGACCCAGTTTTCGGCTACACCGGCGTTTTCAACCGGGCGATTCGCACCGGCGGCGCTGGCGTGCTCGCGGGCGATGTCACCGGCCCTGCCGGCGGCAACACAGTAGTCAAGATACAGGGCCGCGCGGTGGCCGCGACGGCTCCGACTGACACATTTGCCCTTGTGTGGAACGCCAGTGGCTCCACGTGGCAGCCAGGAGCCGTCAGCGCCACAAGCCCGACAGGTACCGGGATACCCCATGTGATCGCTGGCGTCACTCAGGCAGCGTCGTCGCTTATAGTTGACGCCGACGTGAACGCCGCGGCAGCCGTTGCCGGCACCAAAATAGCCCCCGACTTCGGGAGCGCCCAGGTGGTCAAAGCGGGCGGTGTTCGCGGCTCGCTCTCACCGTTCAAGCTCTCAGAACAGGCCATCAGCTACGCCAGCGACGCAGACAAGACGCTGACCAGCTCCGAGTACGACGCACACGAGCTGATACTTACGAGCGTCGGCAACATGACAGGATCGAAGAAGCTCGTCCTTCCGATCACCTCAGGTGGTCAGTGGCTCATCAAGTGCGGGATATCAACAGTCACTGGCGCCACCATCCAGGCGATCGGCGCCACCGGCACGGGCATCACTATGGTTGTCGGATCCTGGTACTGGGTCCGCGCCGACGGCACAAACATCGTCAACGTCGGCGGCGGAGCGGCCTTCACCGCTCCAACCGGCACCGGCCTGATGAAAGTGACTGCCGGCGCGATGGATGTGGCGTCATCGCTGCTCTTGAACGCCGACATCACCAGCGCCACAGTCGGCATCGACAAGATAGCCGTAGGCGTTGAGGGGCAGAGCATCACGTGCCGCGGCGGCACCACACCGATCTACAGCGAGAACGCGAGCACGCTCCTGGCGACCGGTACGGTGTCGCTCGTGCACGTGGTTGGGACCTACGACTCGGGAGCGCTCTACACCACGCCTGCGAGTACCAACTGCGTGATCGAGGAGGTCGTCCTGGTGCTCACGACGGCGCAGACGGGCGCCACGAGCTCTAGCGCGATCACGGTCGGCACCACGGCTGGCGCGAGCGACATCCTCACCACGTGGACGGTCACGACGGCCACCACGGTCGACACGCAGAGAGGGAACGACCCGACGACACTCGGGACGGCCATGGACCCCACCCAGAGCTACAGGCTACTGGTTGCCAAGGCGGCGACGAAGGCAGTGCACCTACGGCAGGTGCTATCCACCGCGACCACTACAGCGGGCGTAGTCACATACTACGTCTACGGGCGGATGATGCGATGAGCCGGCGAGTCTACTCGCCACTCTCCGTCTCTGGGTGCCAGCTATGGCTCGACGCGCGCGCGGTCACGAGCCTGTTCACCACCACGGCGGAAACGACGCAGTGCACGAACACGTCGAACGTCGGACGATGGAAAGACCTCAGCGGCAACGCTCGCCACTGCGACCAGGCGACCGCGACGCAGTTCCCGCTGTACCAAACCGCAGGGCTCAACTCTAAGGCCTCAGTGCGCTTCGATGGCGTCAACGACCGGCTGGTATCATCGGCCTTCACGCTTGCGCAGCCGTGCACGATCGTGATCGTGGGATATGGGTCGGTTGCTGGCGGTTACTACGTAGACGGAACCACCGGCAATTCACGCGTGGTGGTCCACGACACTGGCACGACGGTCGGCGTGTACGCCGGAACAGCATTCATCACCACGCCGGTCGCTAACATGACGACCCCGCGCTTCTACCTCGGGCACTTCAATGGGGCATCGAGCTTCATGCGACAGAACTCCACGGAGGGCGCGACTGGCAACGCTGGGGCCGCCGTGGAGACCGCTGGACTCACGATCGGCGACTACGGCGCGACCGTCTCCGGCGGCCCGCTAAACGGCGACATAGCCATGGTAGCGGCCTACAACAAGGCGCTCTCGACCGCTGAAAAGTCATTCCTCCAAAAATACTGCACCGAGCGCTACGGCACGTGAGCCGCTCGGTGCGCCAGTCATCGCCGGCCGCTGTCGTGCGCTGAACAAATCACCAAGCCCAGCAATGGGAGAACAGGAATACCATCATGGCTCGTTGGTCCGCAGTTGGCAACAAGGGCGCCGCAAGCGTCAAGTCCGTCCTCACCCTCACCGCGGCAGCTGCATCCATGCGGCGCGCCAAGGTGTACGACTGGACGATGGGCAGCTCATCGGCGCCCGCAGACAACACCTTCACCCACATCGCGCAGAGGCAGACCGCGGCAGCCACTGGCGCCGCAGTAGTCCCGAGCTCGCTCGACCCTGCTGACACGCTGGCGACGACCATCATCGGACTGGACACGGTGACCGTAGACGGCACGCTGACCGCGGCCACGATCGTCTTCCGGAAGGCGCTCAACCAGCGCGCGACGTTCCGCTGGGTGGCAGCTCCCTACGGTGAGCTCATCATCCCCGCAACGGCAAGCAACGGGTTCATGTTCGGCGTGTCGGCGGCGACCACGAATACCTTCGATTACGATGTACATTTTGAAGAGTACTGATCGGCCATGCCGGCCATCAGCCTACACGTAGCGCGCGACGAAAACGTGTTTGACGCCGTGCGCGAGGCGTCGAAGGGCGCCGAGCTGGAACATCGTCACGACTTCGAGGCGTTGGCGAGCGCGGTAGCCACATTGGTCGGGCGCGGCCCGGCGAACGTGACTATCGCGTTTGCCACCGACCCCGACGAAAACGTTACCGAGCGCCTTTCGATCGCCATAGACTCAACGAAGGAATGACATCATGCGGAAACCACAAGGCTACGGCATCACCATCGAGCCTCCGAGTGCTACATCCCCCGGGAGCACGCTTGAGGAGGACTCCTTCACGTGCTGTCACTGCAACGCCGTGGTTTTCGTGAAGCCGCGGCAGGACCCGTCCGAGGCGGGCGGGTTCTGCGGGCTCTGTCATTCGCACATTTGCCCGCACTGCGCTGGCACAGGGGCTTGCGATCCGTTCGAGCGCAAGCTCCTTAGGATGGAGTCGCGCGAGCGCCTTTTGCTGGCACTTGGAGCGTAGCCGATGGCTGATAACACAGTCCTCAATCTCGGCAGCGGCGGCGACACGATCCTCACGGAGCAGTGCGGCGTCGAGACCTTCAAGACACCGGTAACCAAGATCCGACTCGGCACGCTAGACGTGAACGGCGGCGACGTGACGCCGGACAACCCGTTCCCGGTGAGCAGCATGTCGCTGCTCGCGCAGTTCGAGACGCTCAACCTCGCCGTGCGCGAGTTGATCGACGCCGTCAACAGCGGGCTGGTCCTGTCGCCGAACCGCCCGGTGCAGGTCACGCCATCGCAGTCGCCGGCGGCGCCCGCAGTGACGCAGGTGGTGTCCAGCGCTTCCAGCGTCACGCTCCTGCCGTACCGCTTTGGGCGCCTTGGCGTGGCAATCTACAACGACTCGACACAGATACTGTACTTGAAGCTCGGGGCCACGGCGGCCACCACGAGCTACACGGTGCAGGTGCTCGCAGGCGGGTACTACGAGGTCCCGCCGGCGTTCCTCACATCGCGCATCGACGGGATCTGGGTGAGCGCCAACGGCAACGCCTATGTCACTGAGATTGCCTGATGCCTCTCTCGGGGCCGTACAGCCGAAGCCGCGCGAGCGGCCTGGTCAACCTCCCGCCGTACGACATCGCCGGACTCGCCCTGTTCTTGTGGTCACGGCGTTCGTGTTTTACTGACAACACAGAGGCCACGCTGTGCACGCAGGGCGCAAACGTGGGCCGCTTCGGTGACCTAAGTGGCAACGCGCGCCCAGCGGATCAGGTCACGGCCACGAAGTTCCCGCTGTATCAAACATCAGGCATCAACTCTGGCCCATCGGTGCGCTTCGACGGTACGAACGACTTCCTGATCACGGCGGCGTGGACCATAGCGCACCCGTGTACCATCGTGCTCGTCGGCTTCTCGAATGCCATCAACGGCTACTGGGTGGACGGGCGCACAGGCAACACGCGTGTGGTCGTGAACACCTCCACCACGGACATCTCCTGCTACAGCGGCGTTGGGTTTGTGCCTGTGACCATCGCTGACCTGGCCACGCCGCGCTTCTACGCCGCCACATTCAACGCGGCATCGTCGGTGATGCGTCAGAACGGCACCGCAGGGACGCCGGCTGACGCTGGCGACTTGGCGGAGCTCGCCGGCTTCATCGTCGGCGACTACGGACTCACTCAGCCAACGCAGCCGCTCAACGGCGACATCTCGGCCATCTGCATCTACAACCGCGTCTTGGCAGCTGCCGAGATTGGCTATCTGCAATCGTTTTTCAAGCGCGATTTCGCGCTTGCATAGGAGACACCATGGAAATTCAGGGGACAGTCGGACCGCAGGTTCTCGCCGATGGCGCCGTTCGCAACATTCGACAGGGCAAGGCCGGAGAATCCATCATCCAGGACGCTCACGCGCGCCTTTACGAGGCGGTCTCGCGTGGCGCTGTGTGGACGGCTGCCAACGCAGTCGCTGGCGTGGCGCACGGCACGGCGTTCGGCACCGCCCCGCCATTCTCGATATACAACCCACCCCTCAGCGGCAAGAACATCGTGCTTTGGCAGATTTCGATGGGGTACGTCTCCGGCACGGTCGGCGCAGGCTCGGTTCTGATTGGATCGGCGGCACAGACCACCACCCCGACGGGAGGATCCGTGCTCACCCCAAAGAACAACCTGATCGGCAGCGCGGCGGCATCTGCGACGGTGTGCAACTCAGGCAGCACGCTCGCGCTGACTCCGACGATCGTGCGGCCGGCATTCATGTTGTTTCCGGTGCTGGCCACGACGGCGATCCCGTACCCGCTCCCCAAGGAGATGCTCGACGGTGAGATCATGGTGGCGCCCGGTCAGGTGCTCGTGCTCCAGGGCGTTGGCACAGGCGGCACCACTCCGCTCATGATCTTCTCAGCCACATGGGAAGAGACGCCGATCTGATTCTGATGTGACGCCGCGTCCACGACTGGCCGCGGATGAGGAGGCACCAGCGAAAGGGCGAGCGTAGATGAGCTTCCTACTGTGGCAGCTCAATCTGCAAAACCAGACGGTGCCAACTGGCCCCGTGCCAGTGGTGCCGCTCTCGGTCCATCGTCCGCGGTTCGACGTACGCGATCATCAGTCGTTCGTCATCCCAGAGCCCTCCCCGCTCGCCTCTGTCACCTTCCCCGACCGAGTCGATCGCCCCGGCGTTCGCGCCGCTGACCAGTACGTCGCGCCGACGCTCCCTCAGCAGCCCGA
>JAYTSB010000524.1:0-1987 GCA_043745825.1 Actinomycetota bacterium
AGCGCAGAAGGCTGCATTCCGACCAGCTCGGCACCGCGGAAGGTGGCCGATCCGGTCACCGTAGCGCTGGGCAGCAGTCCGAGCATTGCCATCATCGTCGCGCTCTTGCCGGAACCGGATTCGCCGACGATGGCCAATGCCTCGCCCGGAAACACGTCGAGATCGAGGCCGCGGACCGCTGGCACCGGGCCGAATGGTGTGGAGAAGGTGACGTGGAGGTCGCGCACCGACAAGATGGGCTCGGTCATCGGCCCTGTTCCTTGACATCAAGGCCGTCCCGGAGCGCGTCGCCAACAAAGTTGAACGCCATCACGACGAAAAGAATCGCGATGCCCGGCGCCGCCGCGATCCACCACTGGTAAAAGTTGGTGGCGCCCTCGGTGATCATCGCGCCCCATTCCGGTGAGGGCGGTCGGGCGCCCAGACCGATGAAACTGAGCGAGGCGGTCAACAACACGACCTGCCCAAAATCCATCGTCGCGTTGACGAGCACCGGTGTGAACGACATCGGCAAAATGTAGCGACGCAGGATCAGCCAACGCGAGGCACCGATGGCGTGGGCCGACTCGACAAAGTCGCGTTCGCGCACGGCGATCACCTGCGCGCGCAAGAGCCGGGCGTAGATCGGCCACCACACGAGCACCATTGCGATCAGTGCGTTGCGGATGCCCGGTCCAAGGGAGGCCGTGATTGCCATGGCGAGCAGAATCGGCGGGAACGCCATGGTGATATCGACCAACCGCATCAGGATGGCATCAACCCATCCACCGAAGAAGCCGGCGGCGGCGCCGACGATGGTGCCGACAATGACGGACGAGACGATCACGACTGCGGCAACTGGGAGCGAGATACGCGCGCCCCACAGCGCGCGAGTGAACACGTCGCGCCCGAGTGCATCGGTGCCCATCAGGTGCGACCAACTGGGCTCCTGTAGCCGTGCCGCGACCGGCTCGAGTGGGTCGAACGGTGTCCACAGCGGCAGCGTGAGCGCAACGACCACCCAGAGGACGAGCACGACGACGCCCACCAACGCTGGTCCGCGCAGCCACGGTGGGCGGGCCCGCCGACGGCGAATGGAGAGGGGAGCGGGCAGAGCGGTCATGAGAGACGGATTCTCGGGTCGGCGAACGCGTAAGCGACATCGGTGATCAGGTTGGTGACAAGGAAGGCCACCCCACCAAGAATGGTGACGCCGATGATCGCGGGGAAGTCGAGGTTGCGAGACGCCTCCACCGCGTAGCTGCCCACACCTGGCCATGAGAACACCGTCTCGGTGAGAACCGCGCCGGTGAGCAGAAAGGCGAATGTGAAGGCGACGATGGTGATGGTGGGGAGCAGCGCGTTGCGCATTGCGTGGGTGTTGACGACCGTGCGTTCGCGGAGGCCCATCGCCCGACCGACGCGGACGTACTCCATGGAGAATTCGTCCAGCAGGCTTGCTCGCACCAGCCGGGACACAATTCCGACGACACCCCAGCCGAGGACCGCAGCCGGAAGAATGAGGTGAGTCGCTGCCTCCCAGAACAGCGAGACGTTGCCGTGCAGTAACGAGTCGACGGTGTAAAAGCCGGTGATCCGGCTGGGCGGAGTTGAGCGCGGTTCGAGCCGGCCGGGGCCTGGAAACCACCCGAGCCGGGCGTAGAGCACGTACAGCACCAGCAGCCCGGACCAGAAGGCGGGTAGCGACGAACCAATCAGCGCGAAGAAGCGGGCGATGTGATCGATGAACTTGTTGTGCTTCCTGGCGGCGGCGATGCCAAGCCCGATACCGATCACCGTGCCGCCGATCAGTGCGGTAAATGTCAGTTCCAAAGTCGCCGGCAGCCGATCGATGAGATCGTCGAGTACTGGTTTGCGAGTGGTGAATGACGTGCCCATTTCACCCTGAACGAGATTCTTCATGTAGGTGCTGTATTGCACCAGCACTGTGTCGTCAAGGCCCCACCGAGCCTTCGCGGCAGCCACTACCTCAGGGTTGTTGAGGTTG
>JAYTSB010000525.1:0-2286 GCA_043745825.1 Actinomycetota bacterium
CCTCCGGGTGCTGGCGCAAGAGCAGCACGGTGTTGGTCAGCAGGTCGTCGAAGTCCATCGCCCCGGCCTTCAGCAGGCGGTGCTGGTACTCCTGATAGATCTCGGCGTGCTTGCGGTCCATCGGCGTGGCCGACGTGGCGAGCGCGTCGTTGGGGAACAGCAGCTCGTTCTTCCACTTGCTGATCACGTTGTGCGCGCCGCGGGGCGTGAACCGCTTGGCATCGAGATGCAGGTCGCGAATCACGTATCCGGTGAGCCGCTGCGCGTCGGCCTGGTCGTAGATGCTGAAGCTGCGCGGGTAGCCGAGCAGCTGCGCATTCGCGCGCAGGATGCGCACACACGCCGCGTGGAACGTGCTGACCCACATGTTCTTCGCCGCCGGGCCGACGAGGTGGCCAACCCGGTCGCGCATCTCGCCAGCGGCCTTGTTGGTGAACGTGATCGCGAGGATGCGCTGCGGGTGCACGCCCTCGCTCTCGATCAGATGGGCGATGCGGTGGGTGAGCACCCGTGTCTTGCCCGAACCGGCACCCGCAACCACGAGCAATGGCCCTGAGTTGTGCACCACGGCATCGAGCTGATCGGGGTTGAGACCGGTGAGCAGGGATACGTCTTCGGCAGTGGGCTCATCGAAGAGAGACATGGCCCGGCCAGTCTACGGACGGGGTGTGATGCCCATCGGGAAGAGGGCGCCCCGGCGAGCGTCTCAGCGGTTGATGCGCACCGGGATGCGGCGCGGGCCGCGGATCTGGCCCACGCTCCACGTGATCTCGGCATCCTCGGCCAGGCTGAAGTCCGGGAAGTGGACGAGGAACTCCTCGACCGCGACGTTCAGCTCAAGCCGGGCGAGGTTGGAACCGAGGCAGCGATGGATGCCGAGGCCGAACGCAAGGTGGCGGTTCTCGGCGCGGTCGATGATCACCTCGTCGGCGTGCTCGAACGCGGCCGGATCCACATTCGCCGCAGGGAAGGGCAGCAAGACCCAGTCGTCGACCTTCATCGGGCAGCCGCCGATCTCGACGTCTTCCTTGACGAGGCGGGCCATCGTGACCGGCGCGTAGGCGCGGAGGAATTCCTCGATCGCCGTCGGGATGAGGGAGGGGTCCGCCACCAACCGGGCGCGGTCGTCGGGATGCCGGGCCAAGTGCAACAGACTGGAACCGAGGGCGCTCCACGTGGTGTCGATGCCGGCGATCAGCAGCAGGACGATGGAGCCCCGCACGTGCTCCACGCTCAACGGCTGGTCGTAGATGGTCGCGTTGAGCAGGTAGCTGGTCAGATCGTCACGAGGGTTCTCGACGTGGTCGCGAACCTGCCGGTCGATGTACTGGTCGAGCCGCTGGAACGCAGCGAAGCGCTGCTCGGGCTCCACGTTGATGCCTTCGATCACGTCGTGGACGAACCCACGGAACAGATCGGCGTCTTCCACGGGGAACCCCAGCATCAGCGCGATCACGTTGACCGGGATGTGCTGGGCGTACTGCACGGCTGCATCGACGACCTCGGCATCGCCCATGTTGCACAGCAGTTGACGGCACAGCTCGCGGACGTCCTTCTCCAGCGCCTGGATCGCCTTCGGAGCGAACGCCGGCAGCAGCAGGCGCCGGGCATCGTGATGGAACGGCGGATCGCTGGAGATCGGGGGGGCGTTGCCAACGGGCGCCTCGGCCAGCGGGCGGAACGGCGAGACGATGACCGAGCGCGACGTGAAGTGCTCGGTGTCATAGGCGATCTGCGTCACGAGATCATGGGTCACCGGCAACCATGCGCCGTTGTAGCGGTCGGTGTGCGCCACCGGGCACGTTGCGCGCAGCTCGGCCCACACCTGCGCGGCGTTGGCGTTGTAGTTCGGCTCGGCGTGATCGAAGTCGGTCGCCCAGTCGGTGACAGGCCCGTAGATCGACGTCATCGCGTGGCTCGTGGCGTGTCGTCATCGGCGAGTGAGATCGCGAACTCGGGGCAGTTGGCGAAGGCGAGCCGGGCCTTGTTCTCCAGCCCGACGGGCACCACGCCCTCGTCGAGCAACACGGCCACGCCGTAGTCGTCGACGTCGAAGATCTCCGGCGCCAAGGCGTAGCAACGGTTGTGCCCCTGGCAGCGCTCTTGGTCGAGCAGAACTTTCATGTTGAGAATGTAACGGGGTCATCGCCCCGTTGTCGCAGTGACCCCCGTCAACCAAGCGGTCAAGGCGTCGAGCGCCCCGCCCGTGGAGCTGTACATCCGCCGCTCCCGGTCCCACGAGCTGGTCGCAACGAGCATCTTCTCGGCGAGATCGAGGCGTTGGCG
>JAYTSB010000526.1:0-4101 GCA_043745825.1 Actinomycetota bacterium
TGGACGGCGTCGCTGTGGTTGGTGTGACGGTGGTTGGACGGGGAGGATCGAGAAATGCATGTTCCATGGACGCTCGCCGGCCGCAGGTTGTTCCTGCGATCTGGTGTGGTCAGTATCGATGAGAGGCGGTTACCTCCGGGGGCGCCGGTTGCTTCATGACCGTTCATGTCCCCTGCCCGAGGGCGCCGCGCACCAGCGAGAATCGCACGCGCTCTTGCTCGAGCCGCACGCGGGTGCCGTAGCGGTCCTCGATCAGGTCGCGGTATACGTCGGCCTCGGGTTCGGTGAGGTGCAGCAGCGGCTGATCCGTCGGCATCGGCTCTGTCACCCAATGGGCCCGGTGGGCCGTCAGCGTGGCGTGGTCCATCAGCATGGACTGCACGTGGGGGAAGCGAGCACGGAGACGGCTGAGCATGACCAGGCCGTGGGTGTCGATATCGCCCCAGTAGATCACCTCCACGTCATCCAACCAATCGATGGCTTTGACGATGTCGATGCCGAACCCACCGCCGAAGATCGCGATCCCGGTGGGCACCTGGGGGAAGGCAAGGTAGCTCACCTCGTTCTCGATGATGAACACTCGGCGTGCGGGCGGAGGGAGGCGAGCCAGCTCATCGGTGCGCACGGTGAGCTCGGTGATCCCTGGCGTGAAGAGGGCCGAATCCGTGCGCGCAAGCAGCCGCAGACGTGTGTACGACGGCTTGCGGCGGAAGCGGTAGCGCCCGGCAAAGTCGTTTCGCGGCAACGTCGCATCAATTCGTTCAGGCGGTAGGACGATCGTCAGCAGGTCACCGAGCAGGTTGCGGTTGGCCTCCACGAACTTGGTGTCCACGCGCTCGACATCGATTTGTCGGACGTACAGGTGTGGTGCGTCATGTGCGGTGATCCACTCGACGGTGGCCAGCACCTCGGCCCACACCGGCGCGCTGGCAAGGGCGGCGAGGGGATGCGCGATCACCCACGGCACGAGCTCGGGTAGTCGGTTTCGTGTCATCAGCACAACGGCTTCGAGTGTGCGCGTGTCCTTGGCTGTGTCCAGCAGCGCGCACAGATCATCGAAGGTGTCGATGCGGATGCGCGCAGGCACGCGGTTGCAGCCGACCGCGCGTCCGCCCAATGTGCGGTACTCGATTGCGAAGCGATCCCTGCCGGCGCTGTCACGGCTGTCCCGTTCGAATCGTTCGAGCCACACCGTGATCTGGTCGAGTCGGTCCAGCAGCTCACCGGTCTTCGGGGCGCTGATCGGCAGCAACACGGGAGTCCACTCGGCGCTGGCGAGGTGCGCGCTGAGGTAACGACCGGATTCCCACCGGCGCCGCAGGACGGCGATCAGGTCGTCGACCCGCGACCAGCCGTTGGGTCTGGCGCCCACTCTCAGTCCATGCCCCGAGTGGCAGCGTTGGCGGCCAGCGCTCGCTCGCGTCGGCTGATGCGGAACGCCTCGATTGTCAGGCCCTGCAGGCGTGAGAAGTTCCCGTTCAGGTTGTCGACGTAGCCCACCGCCGAGACGTGTGGCTCGATCACGTGGATCTTCTGCAGCGGCGTCACGATCAGCAGCTGCAGACCGAGCCGGGTGAACAGGTTGAGGGCGTAGCGGGTGGAGTCCTCCGAGCCTCGGCCGAATGCTTCGTCGATCACCACGAACCGGAACGAGCGCGATCGGGTGGTGCCCCATTCGAGCTTGAACTGGTAAGCCAGCGACGCCGCAAGGATTGTGTACGCCAACTTCTCCTTCTGACCGCCGGACTTGCCGGCCGAATCGGTGTAGTTCTCGTATTCCCGGTCGTCGTCGCGCCAGCGTTCGCTCGCTGAGAACACGAACCAATTGCGCACGTCGGTGACCCGGCGGGTCCAGGCCCGGTCGGCGTCGGTCATCCCGTCGCGACCTTTGAAGCGATCGACGATCCGCTTCACCTGCAGGAACTTCTGCTCGCTGTATTGCTCCGCCTCGCGCCCGCCGACCACGTTGTCCGTGCAGGCGCGCAACTCGGCGATGAAGTCACGCACCTCAGTGTTCGGCGTGCGGTCGTCGACGAGGCGGATGTAGCGATCGGGGTTGTAGTCGATCGCGGTCAGAGACTGATTGATCGTGGCCACGCAGTCACGGATCAGGCTGAACTGCTTGTTCAACTGAGCCGAGAATCCGGCGATGTCGCGGATCGTGTTTTGGTTGAGGTAGTCCTTGAACTCACGTTCGAATCGGGGCAGGTCGTCCTGGGTCAGGCGCTGGTGCAACTGGCGGTACTCGCCTGCCGAGCCCAGCGAATCGTCCAGCTCGGCGGTCTCCCGCGAGTAGCGGGTGCGGAACGTGCCCATCGCTTTGACGATCCGCTGGCCCGCGTGCTGCTGCTTGGCGCGTAGCGATTCCACCTGGGAGTTGAGCAACGCACCAACGCGGCGCTGCACGCCATCGGCTTCGGCGAGTTCGGTGATCGGGCCACTGAAGTCGGCGATCAGGCGAGCCTCGATCGCTGCGAACGACACGGTCGCCACGGTCACCTCATCAGCGTCGGCCAGGACCGCCGATGTCGCGGCCAACGCGCCGTTCGCTGCATCGTAATCAGCGTTGGCGCGCCCGCGATCACCTTGCAGCGCAGCCAACGCGTCGCCCAAGACGTGGATTCGTTCGCGAACTGCGATGCGTTCGGCGGTGAGCGTGGCGAGCAGATTCGATGATGACTGAATGCGCTGACGTTCGGCCTCGCGATCGGCTATCGCGTTGACTGCGGCGGGCCAATCCAAATCGGCCCAGGAGCCGTATTCGCGCAGGCCCGTGAGCGCAGCCAGCTGATCGGCCGCGCCGTCGTGCTCGGACTCCAGTCCGGAAATCGCGCCAGCGAGCCGACCGAGCCGATCGTGCAGACCGGTCGCTTCCGCAATGAGCGCACTGACCTTCTGCTCATTGCTCCAACCGAGCACGAACGAGCGGCGATCATCGAGCCGGGTCCGGTCGTCTTTCTCATGGCGGTCCTTGTCCTTGATCTGCCCGGCTCGAGTGACCGCTTTCGATGTCCGTTGGAAGTCGGCCAGGGTCTCCACACACGTGTGATTGGCGCGCCGCTCCAGCTCGGCCTCCAGCCACAGTTCGAAGCCCGAGCCCTGCTTGATGTCGAGCTTGTCCACCAGCAATGAGCCGGCCATGGCGCGAGCTGGTGCCCCGCTCGGCGCCACCGTGGCCGGTACCCGGTAGTAGACGAGCTTGGCGCCAAGGTGACGGCCGTCGATCCACGCGGCGACCCGCTCGTAGTGGCGGTTTGGCACCAGCAGCGAGAGGGCAAAGCTGTGCAAGACACGCTCGGCGGCACCCTCCCACTCCAACGAATCGGGGTGAACCTGGATGAGTTCGCCGGCGAAGGGGAGATCGGTCTCGGCAATGCCGAGGTGTGTGCACAACTCGTCGCGCAGCTCCAGGCTCGGCCGCGGCAGGTTGCTGCGGCGGCCTTGCAGGCTGCGCAGCTCGTCGTTCACGTGCTGCGCGTCGTTCTGCAGCTGCTTGCGTTCCACCCGCCGATCGGTGAGCGCGTTCTGCAGCTCGGCGCTGCGCGCGTCCAACTCAGCGGCCTGGGCCAGGCCGCGCTCTTTGGCTGGCGCGAACTGGTGCTCCACCGAGATCTGCTCCACGTCGGCGGCACGCAGCAGTTCGTTGAACCGGTCGAATCGGCGCCGGCGTTCACCCTTGTCGTGCTCCAGGCGCTGCAATTCCTGGTCCAGAGCGGCGAGGCGGTCGCCGCCGCAGCCGGCGATTTGAACGCTGAGCTCGCGCTCCGTGCCGCGCAGGGACTCGATCTCGAACTCGGCGGAACCGATGGCTGTTACCAGCTCGGCGAGACGGTTGGCGATTGCGTCGAGCCGAGCCGCGAGCAAGAATCGCTTGCGGTCCGCAAAGTAAACCGGCAGAGCATCGCGCTGGGCGATGAAATCGGTCACGCGCACGCTCTGCTCGTCGTACAGGGCGAGGTCGGTCATGAGCGGTTCAAGGAGCTCCAGTTGCGTGCGGGCTCGGACCACCGCATCGTGTGCGCGGGTGAGATCGTCGAAGTGCTCGACCAGCGTGGCGATCTGGGTCTTGGTGTCGAACGGCTCGAGCATGTGGCTGCGCAC
>JAYTSB010000527.1:0-7513 GCA_043745825.1 Actinomycetota bacterium
GGCGCCTGGGGGCTCCCACCTTCCTCCCACGCCTCGTAGTTGCGCCAGTCGGAGATCATCGGTTTGTAGAACGCAGTGCGGAAGCGGTCCTGGGTGTGCTGCGTGCCGAAGAAGTGGCCGCCGGGTCCGACGTCGCGAATCGCATCGAGACCGAGCGTGGCCTCGTTGACCTCCGGCGGTTCCAGGAAGGCGGAGACCATGTGCAACAGGTCGGCGTCCACGATCATCTTCTCGTAGCTGGCGTGCAGGCCGCCCTCCATCCAGCCGGCGCCGTGCATGAGCAGGTTGACGCCGCCCTGGACGGCACCCCACAGTGAGAACACCGACTCGTACGCGGCCTGCGCGTCGAGCGCGTTTGCCGCACACACATTGCTGCTGCGGTACGGCAGGTTGTAGCGGCGGGCCAGCTGGCCGCCCACCATCGCGGTGCGCATGTACTCGGGCGTGCCGAACGCCGGCGCGCCGGACTGCATGTCCACGTTCGACGTGAAGCCGCCGTAGATCGCCGGCGACCCTGGTCGCACCACCTGGGTGAGCGTGATGCCGGCAAGCGCCTCGGCGTTCTGCTGGGCGAGCGCGCCGGCGAGCGTGACCGGCGCCATCGCCCCGGCGAGCGTGAAGGGCGTGAGGCAGACGATCTGGTTGCGGCGCGAGTACTCGAGGATGCCCTGCAGCATCGGCGTGTCCAGTCTCAGCGGGGAACTGGAGTTGATGATCGTGAAGATCGAGGGCTCGCGCTCGAGTGTGGCGTCGTCGATGCCACGGGCGATGCGCACCATCTCCAGGCAGTCGATGTTGCGCTGGCGGCCGAGGCTGTAGGCGTGGAACGGCTTGTCCGTGAGCACGATCGCATCCAGCGTCGCGTCGAGGTGACGGATGGACGCATGCAGATCGATGGGCTCCACCGGATAGCCGGAGAGAAAGTGGACCGAGTTCAACATCTGCGAGAGGCGCAGCAGGTTCTGGTAGTCGGCATGGTTGCCCACACGGCGTCCGCGGTCGAGGTCGAGAACGTTGGGTGCGCTGGCCACCGAGCCGAACGCCGTGTAGTCGCCGCCGATGATCAGGTTGTGCTCGGGGTTGCGCGAATGGAACGTGAACTGTGCGGGCGCCGTCGAGATCACTTCGGCGATCATCTCGCGGTCGAAGCGCACCCGCTCGCTGCCCGGCTCCACCTTCGCCCCGGCATGTGCGAGCAGATCGCGCGACTCGGCATCGAGGAAGTCCATGCCGATCTCCTCGAGGATCCGCATTGACGCGTCGTGGATCGACTCGAGTTCATCGACCGACACCACATCGGTGGGCTTGTACGGCAGGCGGGGCTGCTGGAACGGACGCTGCACCGGAACCCGACTGCGCTCCGCCGTCGATCGACCGCGTCGCTGCCGGCCGCCACCGCTGGTCTCGACGTGGAGATCGGTCACCGTGTCACCTGGGATTCCGTGGGGAGTTGCGGGGCTTGGACCGGCTCATCCTAACCACCGTTAGTCGGCACGTCTGTACCGTGAATCATTCGGCTCGGCCGGTCACGCGTCAGTTCCGGTATCGCAGCGCAACGGCCCGTTGCTCGCGCAGGAACGCGGGGATGTCGGGCGGCTGCACGACGGCGCCGCGGATGAGATCGTCGAACTGCGCGGTCAACGTGCGCACGTGCTCGGTGGACGTCAGCACCAGGTACATCTGGCCGAGGTAGAGGGCGGCGCGCAGCGGACCGAAGATCGTGACGGGCGCCGCATAGCGTTCCCGCCCGTCAAACAGGAACCAGCGCAGGGTGGGATACAGCTCGTCACAGAGATCGATCATCCGGTCCAGTTGGGCGAGGCGGTTCTTCAGCTCGAACTTGCGCCAGATCCCCACACCGCGAGCGAACAGCTCCACGGCCTGGATCGAGTTGCAGCACTCCATGTCCGTCTCCGGACCACGCGTCCAGGCGAGTCGCGCTGACGCCGTTTCGATCTTCTGCTCCGGAGTGGTGGCGACGTGGTCCATCATCTCGTAGCGGATCGTCTCGTCGGTCTTCAACAGATCCGGCACCGTGGACGGCACGTAGCGGATCTTGTAGCCGACGGCATCGCGCAGCCAACCGATCAACCGCTCGTCGTTGTGGGCGAGTGCGTTCTTCTCGAACGACATCTGTTCGTCCATCATCTCGGCCTGCATCGGCCCCACGTTGCTGAGGCCGATCAGCCAGTCGAGCGATGCCTGTTGATGCTCGGCGATGGCCACGAGCGTCTCCACCCGAGGCAGGCGGCGGTTGCCGGCGGAGAGGAGCTGAGAGAGCGTGGAACGATCCATCCCGACCGAGGCGGCGAACTCGCTCTGGTTCATTCCTGAATCTCTGATCACTTTGTTCAGTCGTTCTTGGAACGTCCGGAGGAGGTCGTGCCGGTCTGTCATCAGGCACGATGCTAGACGACCTGTTGCTTTGCACAACAGATGGGGTGTATGCGCCTCATCCGTGGTGTCTTCGCCACTCAGATGGGGTGAGTGTGCGCAAATACCCCACCAATTTGGTCAGGAATTGGTGGTGGCTGATGTAGACCTGCGCACGGTGAACTTGTGATGAACCGCGGAGAGCAGCAGACGGAGTGGCCGACCGTGCTCGTGATCGTCGCGTTCTGGCTCGGCTACCTCGCCATGATGCTGTTCGGCCGCCATCTGCCGGCACCGGTGACCATCGCCCTGCTGGCGCTGCTCGGCGGGTTCTACATCTCCGTCCAGCACGAGGTCATCCACGGCCACCCCACCCGGTGGCGGTTGCTCAACAGGACGTCGGTCGGTGCGCCGCTCGGCCTGCTGCAACCGTTCGAGCGATACAGCGTGTCTCATCTCGCCCACCACGCAAGCGACCTCACCAACCCGGTCGACGATCCGGAGAGCTTCTACGTGACCCCGCAGGCGTGGGCAGCGGCCGGCCCCGCCACGCGCTGGCTCCTCCGGGCCAACCGCACGATGGCTGCGCGGCTGACGATCGGGCCCGTCTTCCAGTTCTGGCAGATGCTGCAATTCGACCTACGCCTTGCCCGATATGACACGGCGGTGCGTCGCAGCTGGCTGCTGCACGCAGTGGGTGTCTCGATCACGCTGGCCGCCCTTCGTGCGGCGGGGATGCCCGTGTGGATCTACCTCCTCGGCTTCGTCTACGGCGGCATGGTGTGCACGAACCTGCGCTCGTTCGTGGAGCACCTCAGTGTTGTCAACGGCGAGTCGCGCTCGGCCGTGGTGCAGAGCAACTGGTTCTTCGGTCTGCTGTTCTTGAACAACAACCTCCACTACACCCACCATGCCCTGCCCGGCGCCTCGTGGTACAGGTTGCCCCAGCTCACTCGCGACCTCGGGGCGGCGGATCTCGTGGTGAACGGCGCCGGGTACCATCGCGGCTACCTGGCGATCGCCCGCAAACACCTGTTCCGGCCCTTCGACCAGCCGATCAACCCCCTGCTGGAGAGAATCGAAGCGTGACCATTGCCGATGCACAGGACGCCGTTCCGTTCGGCGTGCTGGGCATGTACCCGTTCCCGGGTCTGCGGCCGGCATGGGAGCGGCTGGCGGCCGCGGTAGCCGAACGGGTACGCGCCGCAGGACATCTCGCGCCGGGCGGGCTGCGCTGGGATCTCGATCCGCACGACTCCTGGCTGCACCCCGACCTTGCGATCGGCATGTCGTGCGGTTGGCCGCTGGTGACCGCGCTCCGCAACGGAGTGCGCGTGATGGGCACGTTCGCGGCCCGCGCCGGGTCGGTCGAGCCTCCGCAACCGCACCTGTTTCGCTCCGTGATCGTGGCCCGGCACGAGAGACCGTTGGCCGAACTCCTCGGACGCCGTGCAGCGATCAACTCCGCGGACAGCCTGTCCGGCAACATCAGCCTGCTCTCGGCGTTCGGACTGGGGGCAGCGTGGTCCGGCGAGGTGACCCTCACGGGTGCACACGTACGCAGTCTCGAAGCGGTACGCGTCGGCGCGGCCGACGTGGCCTCGATCGATGGCATGACGTGGGTGTACTACCAGCGCGACGAGCCGGCGGCGGTGCAGGACTTGCACGTCGTGGGCCATGGGCCCTGGGTTCCCGGCCTGCCGTTGATCCTGCCCGCGTCGGCATCCGATGCTGCGCTCGAGGCCTGGCGGGTGGCGTTCACCGACGCGGTCGCCGCAGGTGAAGCGTCTGATGCGCTGCTGATCGATGCGTTCGTGCCGCTCGACCTCGCCGACTACGACACTGCGCTGGCGGGCCTGATCGACCGTCACATGCTCCGGTCCGGCCGACATCGGCCGAATGTCGTGTAGGTTGCATCACCCCGATACGAAGGACCGGTCCAATGTCGCCCAGCGGAAAGCTCACCACGCTCCAGCAGACCGAGGCCGCACGCCTCGCCAAGGCTGCGGGGGCCGACAAGCCCAAGCGCGAGTACTCCGAGGCCGAAAAGACGGCGCGTCGTGAGCGCGTCGCCCAGGCAAAGGAAGCGCTGGCGAACTCGGTCGGTACGAAGGGCGATCACGTCGCTCCTGCCCGTGCTGCCTTGAAGAGCTACCTGCAGAAGCTCAACGAACCGAAGCAGCCCGACGACGCTCAGTTCGAGATGCTGGTCAAGGCCCCGTTCACGGCGCCACCGAAGAAAAAGGCCAACGAACGCCGATTCTGACGGCAACGGATCGGGGCCCCGCCCCGCCGGTCAGAGGTCCTTGCACAAACGCAGTGCGTCGTAGATAGCGGCGTGGATGTTGCGCGCGGACACCGCGTCGCCGATGCGGAACAGCTGGAACCGCCCGGTGTCGTTCGTGCACAGTGCCTGCGGGCGTCCCTGCATCAGCGCGCCGAAGTCCACCGCGCCGCGGTTGACCGACAGCTCCTTCAGCTCGAAGTACAGCTCGTCCAACGGTGTGGTGCCGTACTCCACCACCACCTGATCGACGCGGCGGTCGTGGCGCTCCTCGCTGTAGTCGCTGCCGACCCGGGCGACGAGCTCGTCGCCGTCGCGCCGTACCGAGAACAGGCGGCTGTTGATCGAGATGCGCGTATCGGCCTTGCTGAAGGCACGCGCGTACGGAACGTGGTTGAGACCACCCACCTCCGGCGCGAAGAACCGCTCCGGCGTCACGAACTCCAGCTCGCTGCCGGCGTTCACCACGACTTCGGCGGCAGACATGCCGGGATGCGCGCCGTTGTCGTCGTACAGCAGAACTCGTGGCGCCGGCTTGGCATCGCCGGACAGGATCTCCCAGCTGGACGTCACCAGCTCGGCGCCGGACTCCAGCGGGGTGATCTGCGCCTGGCCGCCGGTGGCGACGATCACGACGTCGGGCTCCAGTGCGGTGACGGCATCGAGGTCGCCGAAGGTGTCGTAACGCACGTCGACACCGAGTCGGGACAGCTCGGAGACGCGCCAGTCGATGATGCCGATCAGGTCGCGCCGACGCGGGTTGCGCACGGCCAAGCGGATCTGCCCGCCCGCCCACGGCATGACCTCGAGCATGGTGACCTGATGACCGCGCTCGGCCGAAACTCGCGCGGCCTCAAGCCCGCCGGGTCCGGCACCGATCACCACGACACGACGACTCGTGCGAGCCGGCGGGATCTCGTGCGGCATGGTGGCTTCGCGACCGGTTGCAGCGTTGTGGATGCACAGCGCCTCACCCGCTTCGTAGATACGGTCCAGGCAGTACGTGGCGCCGACGCAGGGTCGGATCTCTGCCTCCCGTCCCTCGGTGATCTTGCGCACGATGTGCGGATCCGCGATGTGGCTCCGTGTCATGCCGACGAGATCGAGCAGGCCCTCGCGAACTGCGTGGCGGGCTGTGGAGACGTCGTCGATCTTGGAGGCGTGCATCACGGCCAGCTTCGTGCGCGCTCGCACCTCGCCGCAGAAGTCGAGGCTGGGTGCGGACCGCATGCCGTGGATGGGAATGACGTCCGTCAGCGCCACGTCACTCTCGATGTGACCGCGGATGACGTTGACGAAATCGATCAGGCCGCGCTGGTCGAAGTAGTGGAGGATCTCCAAACCGTCATCGCGCTTCAGCCCGTTCGGGACCCGTTCTTCGACTGCCATCCGGAGGCCGACGATGAAGTCTGCGCCGACGCTGGCGCGGATGCCTTCCAGCACGCGGCGTCCGAACCGCACGCGGTTCTCGAACGAGCCGCCGTACTCGTCATCGCGGTGGTTCGTGGCGGGCGACCAGAAGCCATCCATCAGATGGCCGTAGCACTCGATCTCGACGCCGTCCATGCCGCCGGCCTCCATCCGCGCTGCCGCAGCGGCGAAGTCGGCGATGATGCGCTCGATGTCCCAGTCCTCGGCCTGCTTGGGGAAGGCGCGATGGGCCGGTTCGCGCAGCGCCGACGGGGCGACGAGGGGCAACCAGTCGGCCTTGTTCCACCCGGTCCGGCGACCGAGGTGGGTGATCTGGATCATCGCTGCACACCCGTGTTCGTGCACTGCGTCGGTGAGCTCGCGAATCCACGGGACGATCTCGTCCTTGTACGCATGCAGGTTGCCGAATGCCTGTGGGCTGTCGGGGGAGACCACGGCCGAGCCCGCTGTCATCGTCAAACCCAGGCCGCCCTTGGCCTTCTCGGCGTGGTACAGCCGGTACTTCTGTTTGGGCATGCCGTCCTCGCCGTAGGCGGGCTCGTGTGCACTGGACATCACCCGATTCTTCAGGGCCAGTTGCTTGATCGTGAACGGCTGGAGGAGAGGATCCTCGCTGAGCGATGCAGGGTGGGCGGACATGATCTTTCGTACCACACCCGCGTCGATCGACGGAAGCGCTCGGTGGGGTATTTTCTCACGGTCGTGCTGGTAATCGACCGAGGGTTGGGTCACGCTGTCAGAGCGCCCTGGGTGGGGGATCACCCTGACAAGGATGTGTTGGCGGCCACCCTCACCGGCCAGGCCACCTTCGCCTGAGGGAACGTCTTGCGCCGAATTCGACCACGAAAGGGATCGCATGTACCTCGACTTCCAGATCAACCCGAACACTCTCCAGGAGACCCGCTTGGTGCGCCAAGAATCGCGTCCGCTGGAACCCGGGGAGGTGCGGTTCCGGGTCGATGAGTTCGCGTTCACGGCCAACAACATCACCTACGCCACGACGGGATCGTTCCTCGGTTACCTCGACTTCTTCCCGGTCGGCGAGGGCCAGTGGCGGCGAATCCCGGTGATGGGCCACGGCGAGATCGTGGAGTCAGCGCATCCGGAGATCGCTGCCGGCGGGCGGTATTTCGGGTTCTTCCCGATGGCGGGCGAGCACGTGATGTTGGCCGAACCACGCGGTAACGGCGTGCGCGATGCGGGGTCGCACCGCTCTGCGCACGCACCGACGTATCGCCAGTTCGACGATGTGGCGCGCAATCCCTTTCACGACCCGGCTCGCGAGTCGCAGGTCGAACTGCTGCGGGGCCTGTTCATCACCTCGTTCCTCGTCGACGACTTCCTCGCCGACAACGAAGATTTCGGTGCCGGTCAAGTACTCGTGACGAGCGCCTCGAGCAAGACGTCGATCGCGTTGGGTTGGTC
>JAYTSB010000528.1:0-1981 GCA_043745825.1 Actinomycetota bacterium
CTCTTGGGGGTCCTCGGTCCAGCCACGTCGGCCAGGCTAAGCCGCACTCCCACTGGGCACTCCCGCTGGGCCCTCCCGCTGAGCAGTCCCCGGGCCCCGTTAACCTGCACCGTGTGCCCACCGCCGTCGTGACGAGCCAACTCAGGCCGACGGAGGTCAGTGAGCTCCAGCAGTTCATCAGCGGTCGCGAGCAGGTGCTCGGCTACCGGCCGGTAAGCGATGAAGTCTGGGCCGACCTCGGTCACGGCAATTCCGGGGAAATGGCCACGGTGGTGGTGCGTTCGGCCGACGGACAGGTGCTGGCAAGTGCGCACGCATCCACTCCGGTCGCGGGATCACAGGCATCGGCCTGGACGGTGGAGACGGTGACCGCCGACGACGAGCCTGCCTCGGTCTCACGCCTCACCACCCAGCTGCTGGCGGCCACGATCGAAGCGTTGCTCGGGCGCGGGGCGGATGACCTGACCTGGACCGTACTGGCCCCGACGCCCGTGCACGATGCCGTGGCAGCGGTGTTCGCGCTGCAACCCGATCGACGCATCCACCAGATGCGCCGGGCGCTTCCCACCGGTCTGCCGTTCGACGTGTCGACCCGCTCCTTCGACCCCGAACGCGATCTGACAGAGTGGGTGCGCGTCAACAATCGCGCGTTCGCGTGGAACCCGGAGCAGGGTCACTGGACCGAAGCCAACGTGCGGGCCCGGATGGACGAGCCCTGGTTCGATGCGAGCGGCTTCCTGATCCACGAGCGCGACGGCGGGCTGGCCGGCTTCTGCTGGACCAAGATCCACACCGGCACTGATCCTGCACTCGGTGAGATCTACATCATCGCCGTCGACCCCCACCACCATGGCCTGGGTCTGGGGCGGGCGCTCACGCTCGCCGGGTTGGACAGCTTGGCCCGCCGCGGCATCTCGGTCGGCATGCTGTTCGTCGATGCGGTCAACGTGCCGGCCGTCCGTCTCTACGAGGCGCTCGGGTTCGTGGTGCACCGGACAGACTGCCTCTACCACGGCAGGCTCCGCACCAACGTCACCGCCCCTGCCACCACGACGGAAGGATCTCCCGGATGAGCACGAGCACACCGACCACGCACGATGATGAGCTCCCCCGTTGGAGCGTCGCCGATGTCTATACATCCCTCGAGGCGCGCAGCTTCCTCGTGGCGATGGAGCGCGCCTCCGGCGACACTGTGCGCCTCGTTGCGCTGTTCGACGAGCTCGGCGTGCGAGCTGTGGCGCCGCGGTCGGTGGCCATCGACGACGGAGACGCTGCGGATCGGATCATCCGCGAAATGAACTCGGTGCAGCGCCAAGTGCAGGAGTTGCACGCCTACGTGGCATCGTTCGTGTCCACGAACAGCTACGACGAGCCGGCCCAGGCGATCGCCCACGAGCTGCGATCGCTGGACGTGAGCCTCGGCCCGCTGCTCGCCCGACTGGTGGACTGGGTTGCCGCGCTCGGTGCGGACGCCCTGGCCACGATGAGCACCGAGGCGGCGGAGCACCTCGGCCCGCTGCGCCAGCTCGCCCGCCGCGCCGAGCACCAGATGAGCGAGCTCGAAGAAGGCTTCTTCGCCGAGCTCAGCCAGACGGGGTCATCGGCGTGGACGCGACTGCACGGTGACGTGACCTCCCAGTTGCACGGCGAGGTCACAATGCCCGATGGGACCGTGGATCGCCTGCCGATGGCGTCGGTGCGCGGCCTGGCCAACAACAGCGATCCCCGTGTGCGCCAGGCCGCATATGACGCCGAGATGACCGCGTGGCCCACCGTCGCAGTTGTCTGCGCGGCCGCGATGAACAGCGTGAAGGGGGAGGCAAACGCCGTCAACGGGCGTCGTCACTGGACATCGCCACTTGATGCGTCGCTGTACGCCAACAATGTCAGCCGCCCCGCGTTCGACGCGATGCAGGCAGCGGTCCACGCCTCGCTCGACGACTTCCGCGGCTGGATGCGCACGAAGGCACGGCTCCACGGC
>JAYTSB010000529.1:0-9115 GCA_043745825.1 Actinomycetota bacterium
TCACAGTGAAGACATAGGTCGTACCGGGCGCGAGGTTGCCCACCGTCGCCGACGTCGCCTGGCTGTTCGTCTCCGTTGACGTCTGGGCGAGGCCGTTCACGAACGGGGTGATGCGATACCCGCTGATGGCGGCGCCACCATCGGACAGCGGCGGCGCCCACGTCAGACCGGCCGAGCCTGTGCCGCCGGTGGCAGTCACGTTGCTCGGCGCACCGGGACCCTGGTGAGCACCGCAGGAGTACACGGTGAGGTCATCGATGTACCAGCCGTCGTAGACGAAGTTCGGGTAGTTGTCCGTGGCAAAGGTGAAGCGAAAACGAATCGTCTGGCCGGCGAGTGAGCTGAGGTCGTAGCGGCTGGTCTGGAAGTTCGGGCTGATCTTTCCAAACGCGTTCCGGCCAGCGAGCGGGTTGACCACACCACCGGAACTGAAGACGACGATCGGAGCGTCGTAGCCGTTGTTTACGGCCAGCGAGCCGAGGTCGGCCCAGCTGGCTCCACCGTTGCCGGAGTACTCCACGACGCCGCCGTCGTAGAGGCCGCCACTGTCCCAATCGGTGTTGTACGAGTGGTCGAACCGCAGGAAGGTGGCGCCAGCCGGAATGGGGATGGACGTCTGGCCGGTGAGCGTTGAGGTGCCCGACGGCCGGGCCGCGTCGAGGACGTGCAGGGTCTTGCCGCCGGTGGCGGAGATGTCGTTGAGATACTCCCACGACGCACCCCCGCCGGTGGTGCTGCCGGCCCACGCACCGTTCACCGTGGAGGTGTCGTCATGGAACTGCACTGCGTTCTGTACGCCGCTGTCGCACACGGGTGCAGTCCGGAAGTAGTTGCCCGACGCCGGATGCTGGTTCATCGCCGTCGCGGTGACGGCCTTCAGCACCTGCAGGCAGTCGTCACCGGTGATGGCAGCCTGTCCGATCAGGTTCGTGCACGCCTGGGGCAGCACGTTGAACAGATCGGTGTAGTCCGAGCCGGGGCCGAGCAACGTGGTCTCGGCCTGATAGTAGATCTTCGCGGCCTTGGTGATGCCGAGGCCGCGGATCGTCTGCCCGTTGAACGTGATCGTCGGCGCGTCGGTCTGGCCGATGAGGTAGGCGGCCTCGTTGTTGACACCGCTGTTGACGTGCACGCCGCGGTTGTCGCCAAGAGCCGTATAGAAGTTGGTCGACACAACTGAGTCGGGGTCGCCGAAGGCGGTCGGGTCCTTCATGTTGCGCAGGGCGCCCGCCGGCAGATCCTCGCCGAGTGGCCAGTTGGCGTCACCGCCATCGAGCGTTTGGCGGTCGACAAACTCGCCGAAGACGTCGGACAACGACTCGTTGATCGCTCCGGCGTCGGCGTAGTACAGCAGGCCGGAGGTGAACTGGGTGAGGCCGTGGGTGAGCTCGTGGGCCACGACATCGTCTGCGGATGCGTACCCATCGCCGTACACCATCTGCTCGTTGTTCCAGAACGCATTGGCGTACGGACACTTGGACGGGCTCGGACAGAACCGCACCGTCGAGCGAAGGAACAGGCCGTTGGCGTCCAGGCTGTTGCGACCAAGCGTTCCGAGGAGGAAGTCGTAGGTCTGCCCGGCGAAGTCGAACGCGTGCTTGGCCTCGACACCGGCTGCGACGTAGCCAGCGCCGTTGCTGAGGATGACCGGCGTGTTGCACGTCTCAGCGAGATTGAAGTTGTTGTTGTTGTCGCAGACGTCGCGCTGGCCGCCGGTCTCCACCTGGCTGAAGTGCAGGGCGATCGCAGCCGTGTGTGCGTCCACCAGCACGAGCCGGTCGATGTCGCCGAGCCCGTTGCGGACCTGCACCTTCCATACCAGGCGAGGCCCCACCGGATCCGAAGCACCGATCAGCGCCGGGTCGTAGACGGTGAGTTCGGGCGTGCCTGCGTGGAGCCCGGTGGCGGCCGCACCGTCGCCACGCGCCGTGACGGCCAGCGCAGTTGCAGTGGCAGCCGAGGCGGGCACGGACGGCTGCACGTCAAGAGAAAGGCGGGGCGATGCCTCGCCACTCGTGGAAACGACGGCGCCGCTGGGGTCGATCTGTACGGCCACCTGGCCGGCCAACACGGGCACGCCTCGGAAGCGCTGCTCGAACCGAACGGCGTCACCGTGAGCGCTGGTGAACACGGCGGACTGAGCGAGCTCCGTGCTGGGGCTGGCCACACCGAACATCGCCCCATATCGGTTGACGAACCGGCGAGCCGTCTGCCCCGGGCCCTCGTCATCGCCCAGGGCCGGCTGCAGCGGATGCGCCGCCGACGCACCGAGGAACGTGACGTTGCCGGTGGTCGAGCGCACGTCGATGCGGGCATGGTTGCCGGTGACACGCTGCAGCTCGGTGGTGAGCGCGACGACGCCCGCCCGACCGGTGCGTACGCGCGCATCTGCTGTCGGGCCTGCAGCGGAGGCAGCGCTGACCAACCCGCCGCCGGTGCCCAGAACGACTGATGCGACAATCAACCGGAGATGACGCGATCCACCCACATGATGACCGTACCAACCAAACCCTCGGAGTGGCTGGCGCGGGCACTGTTGTCGCCTGAGCACCGATGTCGTCTGAGCACCGAGTGGGCCGTTTGCAGCCGTTGGTGCATAGAGTCGCCGATCGTGATCCCGCCGCTGCTGATGACGGTCGAGCCGGCACCCGGCGGAGAGCACTGATGCGCGCGCAGCCCGTCATCGCCGGCGTCATTGCTGCGCTGGTCGGCTTCTCCAGCTCGTTCACCATCGTCCTCGCCGGTCTGCACGCTGCCGGGGCCGATGACCGCCATGCGGCATCGGGGCTGTTGATGCTCTCGGTGGCGATGGGACTGGTCGGAATGTGGGCGAGCTGGCGAACGAAGATGCCGATCAGCGCAGCGTGGTCCACAGCGGGCGCAGCGCTGCTGGTGTCACAGGGCGCCGTGCACGGCGGCTACGCAGCGGCCCTCGGCGCGTTCGCTCTGGCCGGCTGCCTCGCTGTGGTGGCCGGCATCTGGCGGCCGCTCGGTCGGTGGATCGCCGCCATCCCCGCCCCGCTGGCCAGTGCGCTGCTGGCCGGTGTGCTGCTGCCGGTGTGCCTCTCGCCGGCCAAGGCCGTGGTGCAGAAGCCGGCACTGATGCTGCCCGTGGTGATCGTCTGGCTGGTGCTCAGCCGCGTCGCCCGCCGGTGGGCGGTGCCGGGCTCGATGGTTGCCGCGGTGATCGCCGTGGCGATCGGTCGGTCCACGGCAACCCCGTTTGCGCCGAGCTGGCCGCGCCTGACGGTCGACCTCCCCGTGCTCGATGCGCGCACGCTCATCGGGGTGGGGATCCCGCTGTTCATCGTGACGATGGCATCGCAGAACGTCACCGGCATGGCCGTGCTCAAGTCGTTCGGTTTCGAACCGCCGCTGCGCCCGCTGCTCGTGTCCACCGGCGCGGCCACCGCTCTCGGTGCGCCGTTCGGCGTGCATGGCGTGAACCTTGCGGCGATCACCGCAGCGATGATGGCCGGCCCCGATGCCCATCCGCTGCCCGAGCGACGCTGGATTGCGGGTGCCGCGTCCGGCGCCACGTACGTGGTGTTCGGGCTCTTCGCCGGACTGGCCACCGCAGTGGTGGCGACCGCGCCGCCGATTCTCGTGTCAGGTGTCGCTGGCCTGGCCCTGCTTGGTGCGCTGGGTGGTGCGCTCTCCGGTGCAACCGCCGACCCAAGCCATCGCGATGCGGCCGTCGTCACGCTGGTAGTCAGCGCATCGGGGATCTCAGTGTTCGGCGTCAGCGGACCGATCTGGGGTTTGGCCGCCGGCCTGATCGTGCACGGCGCCAGCCGCTGGCGGGCGGCGGCCTGAAGCCGACCGGCCCCTCGGCGTCAGTGGTGTGCGGCCGACTCGGCAGCGCTCGTTGAAGCCTTGTCGCGAACGGCCAGGGCCACGATCGGCAGCACCACCACCGAGACCAGGCCGGCACCCACCATGGCGGCTGCGTTGTCCGGGCGCATCCGGCCGGTGGCGACCCCGAGCGTAATGATCACCACCACGAGCGGCAGTGCGGCGGACTGCAAGAGCCCGAACGCAAGCACGTCGCGCTTGGGCGCGACGAGGACGAGCGCCAGGAACAGTGGAACCTTGGCGAGTGCGCTCGGGTGACCGAGGGCGGCAAGGTCGAATCGCACGCCGCTGATGACGAAGAACAGCGAGGTGAAGAACCCGAAGCCCAGGGATTCGAGTCGCTGCTGGACGGTGTGGCGATGATCCCCGGCGTGCGCGGGTTCCACATTCGGTTCTGCCGAGTGGGCCACGAGGAACAGGCGGGCCACCATGCCTGCCGCGAACGCGCCGAGCAGGATGTCGAGGCCCAGTGCTTCGGCCGCCCACACGAGCAGCACGCACGCGAGCACGCAGAGCCGCACACCGAGCTGGGCGCTGGAGTTCAACGTGCGCGCGATGAGCTCGACCGTGCGTGGCCGCGCCGGTCGAGTGGCCAGCCAACCCGTCACCAGTGCAATCGCGCCGAACGCGATCAGGATGACCGCAGCCTTGCCCGGATCGTCGGTTGACAGCGCCAGTGAGATGGCGATGATGGGTCCCAGCTCACCCATCGCGCCGCCGGCGAGCGCGTACGTGCCGAGGTGTGACGACAGTGCCTTGGCATCGCGAGAATGGGCAACAGCGTCCCGATCGCCGTTGTGGTCAGGGCGATTGCGGCGAAGCGGATACCCGGACTCTCGTGTCCACGATCTCCAGCCGGATCCGTTTGTTGCCCTTGCCCTTGCTCTCCGTCTTGACCACGCGAATGCGGCCGACCTCGCCGGTGCGGCGCACGTGCGTGCCGCCGTCGGCCTGCTTGTCCAACCCGATGATGTCGACCACCCGGATCTCACGCACGGTCGGTGGGATCATGCTGACCTTGGTGCGGATCAGGTCCTCGTCCATGACAGCGGTGTCGCGTGGCAGGAACGCAACCTCGATGCGCCGGTCGGCGGCGAGCTCGGCATTGACCAGGGACTCGACGGTTGCACCGAAATCGGCGGGCAGGGGATCGAACTCGAAGTCCATGCGTGCGCTCAGCGGCTCCATGTTGCCGCCGGTGACCGGAACCTTCCACTGGTTCCAGATCACACCGCACAGCACGTGCAAGGCCGTGTGCGTTCGCATCAGCTGATGGCGGCGCTCCCAGTCGATCACCCCCTCCACGGTCTGGCCCACCGCCAACGTGTGGCCGTTGCCCACCGTGTGGCGCACGAGGTCGCCGTCCTTGCGAACGTCGCTCACGGCGAACCCGCCGAGCATGCCGGTGTCGTTCGGCTGTCCGCCGCCGGTGGGATAGAAGGCCGTGCGATCGAGCACCACGGTGTCCGGGTCGACCTCGACGACGGTGGCGGTGAATGACGTCAGGTACGCGTCGGTGAGATACATCAGCTCGGAGGTCACCTCCGCATTCTGGCGCGCGCTGCGGCCCGCTCCGTGGCACGGCACGGTGCTACGTTTCGCCACGCCACCACCGTCGATCGGAGCTTCTCATGGCGCACGACCTCGTCATCTCCGGCGGCACGGTCGTCGACGGCTCCGGTGCCCCGGCATTCACCGCCGACATCGCCGTCGACGACGGCCGGATCGCCGAGATCGGTGCCATCGCCGGATCCGCGGCTCGCCGGATCGATGCCACCGGCGCCACCGTGATGCCCGGCTTCGTGGACATTCACACCCACTATGACGGCCAGGCCACATGGTCCGATCTGCTGGTTCCCTCGTCGTGGCACGGCGTGACGACGGTGGTGATGGGCAACTGCGGTGTGGGCTTCGCGCCCGTGCGCCGGCACGACCGCGAACGGTTGATCGAGCTGATGGAAGGCGTCGAGGACATCCCCGGCGCCGCGCTGCACGAGGGCCTGCAGTGGAACTGGGAGAGCTTCCCCGACTACCTCGATGCGCTGGACAGCCGTCCGCACGACATCGACCTGGCCGCGCAGGTGCCGCACAGCGCGCTGCGGCTGTATGTGATGGGCGAGCGGGGCGCCACGCGTGAGCCGGCCACCACCGAGGAGATCGCCGAGATGGGTCGTCTTGCCCGGGCCGCCGTGGCCGCTGGCGCCTTGGGTTTCACGACCTCGCGCACCAAGAATCACCGCACGAGTCGCGGCGAATTCACCCCCACGCTCACCGCTGCGGCAGAGGAGCTGACCGGCATAGCCGATGCGCTCGGCGCCGGGGTGCTGGAGGTGGTGTCGGACTTCGCCGATGAGGACGAGGAGCTGCGCACGGTGATCGGCATGGCCGAGACATCGGGCCGCCCGTTGTCGATCTCCGTGCTGCAGGTGGACCCGCGACCCGATGCCTGGCGCCGGTTGCTCGCGGCAATCACTGCGGCCAACGAACGTGGCGTGCGGGTCACCGCGCAGGTGGCAGCACGTCCGGTTGGCCTGCTGCTGGGTTTGCAAACGACGGTGAACCCACTCGGCGCTTCCGCGACGGCGCGCGCCCTGTCGGTCCTCCCCCTTGCCGAGCAATTGGTCGAGCTGCGCCGCACCGAGGTGCGCGAGGCAGTGCTCGGAGAGTTGCGTGATGCTCGCTCGCTGTTCGGCTACGACCGGCTGTTCCCGCTCACCGACCCGCCGGACTACGAGCCGGCACCGGAAGCGAGCGTGGCTGCGTCCGCAGCGCGCGCCGGTCTGGACCCGGCAGAGTTCGTCTTCGACCACGTCCTCGGCGACGACGGCCGGGCGATGCTGTACGTGCCGTTCCTCAACTACTCCGACGGCAGCCTGGACGCTGCAAGGGAGATGCTGCAGCACCCGTACTCGGTACTCGGCCTGGGCGATGGGGGAGCCCACGTCGGCACCATCTGCGATGCAAGCTTCCCGACCACGATGCTCACCCACTGGATTCGCGACCGCACCCGCGGGCCGTTGCTCGACCTGCCGTCGGTGGTGGCCAACCAGACGTCGCGCACGGCGCGTGCCATCGGCCTCGGCGACCGGGGCACGCTGGCGGCGGGCATGCGCGCCGACATCAACGTGGTCGATCTGCCCAACCTGCGCCTGCACATGCCCAGCGTGGCGTACGACCTACCCGCCGGTGGCAAGCGCTTCCTGCAACGCGCCGACGGCTACCTGCACACCATCGTTGCCGGCCGACCCGTGTACGAGAACGGTCAACACACCGGCGAACTACCTGGCCGCCTCGTTCGCGGCGCCCGCTGAATCCCAACTGACCGAACCCCACGTCCCATCCGAACGGAGCATCTCATGGTCATGATCGAGCACGACCCCTCCGCCACCTCGGCTTCGCCGTGGCCGTATCCGGTGATCAGCGCGGACTCGCACATCACCGAGGCACCCAACACCTACATCGACTTCATCGATCCGGCGTTCCGGGATCGAGCGCCGAAGATGGTGGACATGGGCGAAGCCGTTGGCGACGTGTTCGTCATCGACGGCATGAAGCGGCCGATCCCGATGGGTCTCGTCGCCGCGGCGGGCAAGCCGCCGGAGGAGATCCGCGTGAACGGAGTTCACTTCGCCGAACTGCACCGCGGCGGCTGGGACCCGCAGGCGCGTCTCGCCGATCAGGATCGTGACGGCGTGTCGGCCGAGATCATCTACCCGACGGTGGGCATGCAGCTGTGCAACCATCCCGACGCGGCCTACAAGAAGGCCTGCTTCGACGCCTACAACCGCTGGATCGCGGCTTACTGCGCGGCACATCCGCACCGCCTACTGGGTGCGGGTCAGACCGCGATGCGCTCTCCCCAGGAGGCCATCGCGGACCTGCACGGGATCGTTGCGCTCGGCCTGCGCGGCGTGATGATGCCCGGCGTGCCGGGCTGTGACGATGACTACGACTCGCCGGTCTGGGACCCGTTCTGGGAAGCAGCGATCGAGCTGGGTTTGCCGTTGTCGTTCCACATCCTCACCACCCGCGCCGGCGAGGTGCGCGGCCCGAAGATGAACAGCTTCCTCTCGGTGGTGCGCGGCTGTCAGGACATCATGGGCATGCTCGTGCTCGGCGGCGTGTTCGAACGGAACCCCGCGCTCCGGGTCGTGTGCGTGGAGGCCGATGCCGGCTGGGTGCCGCACTTCATGTACCGCATGGATCACGCCTACAAGCGGCACCGCTTCTGGCTGCCGGCGGGCCAGGAGCTGTCGCGGATGCCGTCGGAGTACTTCGCCGAGAACATCTACGTCACGTTCCAGGACGACTGGACTGCCTTCAAGCACGCCGGCGACATGAACTGGCACCGTTTGATGTGGGCCAACGACTTCCCCCACAGCGACTCGACCTGGCCGTGGAGCCAGCAGATGCTGGCCGAGCACACCACTTCACTGACGCCCGACCAGCAGCAGGCCATCCTGTGCACGAACGTGGCCGACCTCTATCGCATCGATCTGTCGACGCTGACACCCTGAGGGAGCTGATCGCGCCGCCAGTCCGGCCGAGGCGGGTGTGCACGGCG
The DNA here is from genome assembly GCA_043745825.1 of Actinomycetota bacterium. Classification (GTDB taxonomy): domain Bacteria; phylum Actinomycetota; class Acidimicrobiia; order Acidimicrobiales; family Ilumatobacteraceae; genus WLMZ01. The sequence goes on from JAYTSB010000529.1 coordinate 8,420, forward strand.
GTTGAGCGCCTCATCAGCCTGTTGGATCAGTTCGACCTGTTCTTCCCGATCATCGAGCCGTAGCTCGACTGCGCTGAACCCCGACAAACGCCTCGAAACCGGTTGACTCATTAATCGAACGTGTGTACGATTCACGGTATGGTGACGACCACGGAGGTCCCCGCACCGAGGCTGCAGGAAACCCGCCTCGCTGAGATCAGCGGGCACCTCAACGTGCTGCACCAGGAGTTGGTCAGCATCGTCCGGACGGCGATGGACACAGGCTCGTGGGAAGGTGCGGGCCTCCACTCGCCGGCGCACTGGCTCAGCTGGCAGACCGGTCTGTCACCCGAGCGCGCGAAGCAGATCGTGCAGATGGCGAACCGCGTCAACGACCTTCCCGAGTCGTTCGCCGCGTTCGCCGATGGACTCCTGTCGATCGATCAGATGGCCGTCGTCGCCCGCCGGACCCCCGCCCACAACGACCGAGAGGTCTGTCAGCTGGCCCAGTCCGCAACCGTGGCCCAACTCCGCGCGGTACTGAACAAACGCTTCCTCGACCTGCCCGAACCCAAACCCGACGATCCAGCACCACCCGCACCATTCGCACCACCTGCATCCCCGAGCGAACCAACACACCACGCCAACGCCGGGTTCGACGACGACGGCAACTTCTTCGTCCGTGCGCTCGCCGACTCCACCGACGGTGCGATCATC
>JAYTSB010000530.1:0-2698 GCA_043745825.1 Actinomycetota bacterium
CACTCGAACAAGCGTTGCCCGAACAAGCCTTGCCGCGTCAGAGCTGGGGAACCACGGCGTAGGCCTCGCCGCCGCCACCAGCGATCACATCATCGAGCCAGTTGCCGGCGTACACCTCGTTGGGCCCCTGCATGAGGTCGTTCTCGGCGCCCTCCGGCGTGGTGACCAGCGTCCAGGCCTGGCGCTTGTAGGTCCAGTTCTCGGGGAACAGCTCGTGGGCCTGGCGCCACCACGGCACTGCGGCGTCATGGCCGATGGTGTGCAGCAGGTGCTGGCCCATCTCGAAGCACGCGGCCGCGCGAGCGTGGTCGCCCGAGCGGGGTTGGCTCCGCGCCACGACCTCGCCAGGACCGAGGGCGAAGCGACTGGCCGCCCCGTTGTGTGCCCAGTCGACGATGGCGGCTCGGTACTGCTCGGTCACATCGGGGATCTTCTTGACCTCGCGCAGCGCGGAGCTGAGCCGCTCCGGCAGTCCGTCGGGGATCTCTGCGTTGCGGAGCGCGCTTGGTTCGATTGTGGCCGATTCGGCCGGCCGCACGAGCGTTCCGTGCTCGTCGATCCACACGGCCATGGGAATGTTGATGAAGCCGAACAGCTCACCGGTCACGTGGCCGGTGTCGATCAGGCTCGGGTGGGTCGGCGCCGCGGCATCGATCCATGTGTACGTGTGCGCAGGGTCGACGTCGAGAGCGACGGTCACCACCGTGACGCCGAGCGGCTCGAGCTCGGTGTGCAGTGCCTGCCAACCTGGCAGGCTCGTGCGGCAGCCTCAATAACTGGCCCACGCGACCATCAGCACCTTGCGCCCGTGCAGTGTGCTGAGACGGAACGGGTTGCCGTCGCGATCGATGAGTTGTGGGTCTGCGGCGACGGCCGTGCTCAGGGCCCGACCCGTCGCGGTGGCCGGACCCAGCGCCCACGTGCCGTGTTCGTCGTCGTGCACCAGCGGCATGCCGAGCCGGTCGGCCATGACCTCGACGTCCACCGTGCCGTCGGTGCGCAGCGCGCCCGGGGCCGGAACGCACACCTCGCCGCGACACAGGCCCTGCGGCTTGGCCTCCCAACCGGTGCGGTCGGCGATGTCGGCGACGGACACGTGCTCCAGCGTTTCTAGGATCATCTCGTCACCTTAACGATCTCGGGCTCATGCGTTGTGAGCGAGCCGACGCGTCAGGTCGCGGCGAGCTTGGCGAGATCGTGTGGACCGGAGGCGGGGTAACCGAAGCCGGCGCGAACCTGCTCACCCCACGGGCGCAGGATCGTGAAGAGCTCCTCGATGTCGGCGCCGATGCGGGCGATCGCCGGCGCCATCTGCGCGTCTGTCACGGTCTCGATCAACTCGCGCGCCTCGCGACCTGTCGGGGTGAACCCGGTTTCGTCCACCAGGCCACGCCCCTGCAGCGCCTCGTGCGCGGCATCGAACTGCGCCGTGGTCCATGCCCGGGTGCGGCTGTAGGAGCGCATCGGCAGACCCCAATACAGCTCGCTGAGCAACCCGATCTCGGTGGCGTTCACGCCGGCGGAGATCCACGCCGCCGTGTGGCTGTCGCCGCGGTACTCGCGCAGCATGTCGCCCATCCGGAACATTGCACCGATGGGGCTGTCCGGCATCGGTAGCGAACGCATGCCGGCGTAGAGCGGGCGGCCTTCCGGGCGCAGCGGCTCGACGGCGCGGGCGAGCAGGTGGTTGGCGCGTTCGATCCCGGCCGGGTGCTCGCCCAGGATGCGGACCAGTTGCGCAATGGCGCCGGCATCTCGCGCTTGGCAGATGGTGGCCGCATCGGTGCGGCTCCAGCCCAGCGTCACGCACGGCACCACGACTTCCGGGTTGAAAACCGCGAAGGCTGCCGCCACGACCTCGCCCGGTACCTGGCCGATGACGCTGCCACGGCTGGTGAAGTACGCCGGACCGTCGGGCATGGCCACCCCGATATTCGTCATCGCGCTGGGGTCGAAGCCGAGGGCGACGTAGTTCGTGTGGCACTCCGGCGAGAAGTACACCTGCCCGGTCAGCGGCTCCAGCACCGAGCCGAGTGTGCGGGCAAGGGCGGAGAGGGTGTCGGTGTCCATCGCTCGAACCTACGACCGTCGTCAGTCCCGTCTGCAGTCGGGCAGCACTAGTCTCGCCGGCGTGCCCGCCCCCGCTTCCGTCTCCGTGCAGATCGCCGACGCCGCGACGCCGCCGTTGATCGCGGCGTTCGCGGCGCTCATCCCGCAGCTGTCCAAGTCGTCGCCACCGCCGAGCAAGGCCGAGCTGACCGAGATGATCGAGTCACCCGCTACCGACGTGCTGGTGGCCACCGACGTGACGACAGGTGCAATCCTCGGTGCGCTCACGCTCGCTGTCTTTCGCATCCCCACCGGCGTACGGGCCTGGATCGAGGACGTCGTCGTCGAGGGTGAAGCGCGCGGCCGTGGCGTGGGTGAGGCGCTCAACCAGTTTGCGCTCGATCTGGCTCGCGCCAAGGGAGCCAAGACCGTCGACCTGACGTCGCGCCCGTCGCGTGAAGCCGCCAACCGCCTGTACCAGCGCCTCGGCTTCGTGGCTCGCGAGACGAACGTGTACCGCTACTCACTCGGTGACTGAGCGGACTCCCGGCACCGCCCCGCAAGCCTCCGTGTCAAGACATTGGTCGACAGTCGACCAATGTCCTTACACAGAGGCGGCGCAGCGACGCGCCGTGGCTGGCACGCGTGT
>JAYTSB010000531.1:0-1618 GCA_043745825.1 Actinomycetota bacterium
ACCGCTGTAGATCGATCCACTGACGCGCCCGGAGTCGCCTTTACGGTCCTCCTCTTCGGACATCTGCCGCAACTCGTCCAGGATCTGTTCGCGCGACACCGGCTCCTCCGGCATCGTGGCGTGCACTTGGAACCTGCCGGCGTAGGGGTGGAGTGGGCTGCGCGGAGCTGCGGGGGCGTTCATGGCGTGTCGTCCTTCGTATCGAACGCCGCGTAGAAGTCGGCGTTGCGGGTATGGAAATCGATCAGCGACGCAGTGCGAGCCGCGAGGAGGCGATGGTTCGGTTCGTTCGGCTCGTGCACGTCGGCGGTGACGAGCAAGCTGGCCAGGTCGGCCAACGAAGCTGCGCCGGTCTCCGCCAGCGCCAGCAGCGCGGCGCCGTGCGCGTTGGTGCAACTGGACTGAGCAAGGCGACGCACCGGCACGCCGGTCGCATCGGCCAGGATCTGACCCCACAACGGCGAGGATGCGCCGCCGCCGCCGAAGGTGATCTGGGCGTAGTCCTGCTCGGCCAGCGCGCCGAAGTACGGGAGCAGCCAGGCGACGTTCATCGCCACCCCCTCCAGCACAGCGCGAGCCATGTCAGCGCGGGTGGTGGCGAGGCCGATGTTGACGAAACCGCCGCGCATGTGGCGCTCGTGCCCGGGCGCCATCGAGCCAACCAGCCACGGGAGGAACAGCACACCGTTGCTGCCGCACGGCGCGCCGGCCGCGGCCTGCAACACCGCCTCGTACGAACCCTCGTGCACGGCGTGACCGAGTCCATCGTCTGCGTAGACCATCTGGTTGACGAAGACGTCGAGCGCCTTGCCACCAATGCCGTTCTCGGCGACCAGAAACCATTGGTTCGGCAGCGGGCTGGGCGCGGATGTGAGACCGTGCTCGATGTCGTGCCGCTTGGACGGGAGATGCGTCGCCATGACCGCGGTCGTGCCGATGATCAGGCCGCAACCGGAGTCGTCGATCGCCCCGGTACCGACCGCAGACGTCACCGAGTCGATGGTTGCCCCGGTGACCAGCGCCGTCGGCGACACGCCGAGGTGCGCGGCGGCCTCGGCGGTGACCGTGCCGCGTGGTTCGCCCAACCGCACAAGCGGCGGCAGCTTGTCGGCCGGCATGCCGCTCATGCCGAGCAGTTCATCGCTGTACTCGGTGAGGCCCCACGTGCGGTTGTCCACCGCCAGCATCGGGAACATCGTGTTCTGCGTGGCGGTCACGTGTCCGGTGAGGCGCGCCGACAGTAGGTCCATCGGCTCCAACATCGCGACAGCAGCGTGGTAGGCATCGGGCCACTCATGGCGGATGACCGCGACGTGACCGACATCGCAGTTCCCGTAGGGCATCAGTCCGTGGACGTCGATCCAGCGTGCCTTCTGCTGCGGCGTGAATGTGGGCTTGTAATGGTGACGGCCGCGGCCGTCCATCCACATGACCGTGTTGCCGAGCGGCCGGCCCTGCGCATCGACCGCAGTGGTCGACGTGTACTGACTGGTGACCGCAACGATGCCGATTTCGTGACCAGGCAGTGCACCGTCGGCGATGGCACGCCGGGCACAACGTCCGAGCGCGTCCCACCACAGCCTCGGGTCCTGTTCAACGCCGCCGTGATCGACAAACA
>JAYTSB010000532.1:0-1962 GCA_043745825.1 Actinomycetota bacterium
ATCTATCAGGGCCGCCGCGACGCCTTGATCGATGGTCTGGCCAGGATCGGCTGGGAGATCCCCAAGCCAAAGGGGTCGATGTTCGTGTGGGCGCCCATCCCGGAGCCGTACAAGGACATGGACTCGATCGAGTTCTGCTCACTCATCGTGCGCGAGTGCGAGGTCGCACTCTCGCCCGGGGTGGGTTTCGGCCCCGGTGGCGAAGGCTTCGTGCGGTTCGCGCTCATCGAGAACGAGCAGCGCATCGCTCAGGGCCTGCGCAACCTGAAGCGCGGCCTCACCAAACTCGGCTGACCCCGCACGCCCGCCGCATCCCCGCCCAACCGATCCGGCGGCGGATACATCGTGGCGACAGCGTGGATCGGCTCACAGTGGTCGATCGGTGCTGTCGCGGACCACACCGCAGTGGGTGATGCGGTGGTGGGGTGCCGGGACCGGCGTTCATCGAATGGACACACATTGGCCACAGGCCGCGCGGGTTCGTTCGGTAGCTTGCGGCCCGTGAGCTCGTATGTGGTGCGCGTCTGGTTGCCGGATCGCCCCGGCGCGCTGGGCCAGGTGGCCAGCCGGATCGGCGCGGTGCGCGGTGACGTGGTGGGCATCGAGATCCTCGAGCGGGGCGGGGGAAGCGCAATCGACGAACTGGTGGTGAGCTTGCCGGACGATGTCAGCCGTGAGCTGCTGCTCGCCGAAATCGCACAGGTCGACGGTGTGGCGGTGGAAGACGTTCGGCCGATCGATCCCGCCCGTCCGGATGCCGGCATGCTCGCGCTCGAGATCGCCGCAGGCCTGGTGGAGACCGAACCGACTGAGCGCCTCAGCGTGTTCTGCGACCGGCTGCGTTACCTCGTCGACGGCTCGTGGGCCCTGGCGATGCGCGCCGACGACGGAGCGACCCTCGCCACCCAGGGCGACACGCCGGACACCGCGTGGCTGGCCGCGTTCTTCGCCGGCAGCCGCCACCTGCCTGCCGACGCGCACAGTGGCGCGACGCCGGGCGATGTGGTGTGGGTGCACCTCGAGGCAGCCGGGATCTCGGTTGCGGCAGGGCGCGGGGATCGCCCCTTCCACACCCGCGAGCGGCTGCAGGTTGGCTTACTCGGGCGGGTGGTCGACGGCCTGCTCGCGGCTGCGCTCGACCGCGCGTAGCCACTGCGCGTGGAGCAGATCGGGAATGGTGCGGTCAGCGGCCGGGGTGAACTCGGCGTCGAGTCGCCATTGGGCAGTGATGGCATCGAGCGACGGCCACACGCCTTCGGCCAGACCGGCCAGGAACGCAGCGCCAAGGGCAGTGGTCTCTTGGTCGATGGGCCGGCGCACCGTGACGCCGAGTTGATCGGCCTGCATCTGCAGCATCATGTCCATCGCCGAAGCGCCGCCGTCGACGCGCAGGTCGCGCACTGGCGTGCCCGCCACCGCTGACATCGCGTCGACCGCATCGCGCACCTGGTACGTCATCGACTCCACGACGGCGCGTGCCAGGTGGGCCCGATTGGTGCCGCGGGTGATGCCGACGATGGTGCCTCGCGCGTACGGGTCCCACCACGGGCTGCCCAGACCGGTGAACGCGGGCACGATGTAGACGCCGCCGGTATCGGGCACCGTGGCCGCAAGCGGACCGATGTCGGCGGACGACTCGATGATCTGCAGGCCGTCGCGCAACCACTGCACGGCTGCGCCGGTGACGAAGATGGCGCCCTCCAGGGCGTAGGCGGTGGTGCCGTCGGCAAGCGTCCAGGCCACGGTTGTGAGCATGCCTTCGGCGGGCGGCGGACACGTGTCGCCGACGTTGAGGAGGATGAAGCTGCCCGTGCCGTATGTGTTCTTGGCCATGCCCGGTGTGAAGCAGGCCTGGCCGAACAGCGCACTCTGCTGGTCGCCGGCGATGCCGGAGATGGGAATGCCCGCTGGCGCGCCGCAGATGTCGGTGGTGATGCCGAATCGCCCACTGGACGGCAGCAC
>JAYTSB010000533.1:0-3998 GCA_043745825.1 Actinomycetota bacterium
CGCTCGCGCACGCGCCGGTCACGAGGGTGATCACGCTGACAAGAGCGAAGGCCCGAGTGTGCCGCATTGCGTGACCGTACGCGATGGCCGACGTTCACCCGTCACGCAGCGATGGGCGTGCTAGGAAGTGAGCCGAGGACCTCACCGATGAGCACCGCTTTCGACCCCCCACCCACGTCGCCCTCGGTCGAGGGCGCGGAAGGGAGTGACACCGCAGCTGCGGTCGTCTCGGAGAACCCCACGCTCACCCGGATCGGCCGAGCCGGTTGGTTCGCCAAGGGATCCGTGTACCTGCTGGCCGGCTTGCTCGCGTTGTTGGTCGCGCTCCGGTCGCTTGGCTGGGCCGAGGAGAACCGGTCTGATGAGGCCAGCCCCACCGGGGCGATCAAGGAGGTCTCCCAGCACGTGTTCGGCGGCCCGCTGCTCATCGTGCTCGCGGCCGGTCTTGCGGTGTACGCCGGTTGGCGGTTGGTGTCGGCGGTGCTGCCGGGGCCGAGCGATGTGAAGGCGCGTGCCACGCGCATCGGCTACGTGGTGAGCGCGGTGATCTACTGCTCGTTCGCGTTCACCGCAGCCAAGTTGGTGGTCCGCAGCCCACAGGAGACCGATGGCGACGGCACCGTCACCGCAATCGTGGATGCCGCAATGGGGTACCCGGGCGGCCGTTGGGCCGTGGGGGTCGTTGGTTCCGTCATCATCGGAGTGGGGCTCTACCGAGCGGAGAAGGGAAGGACCCAGGACGTGACCAATGAGATGTCGCTTGCGGGGATGAGCCCCCGGCGCCGGGTTTGGGTACATCGCCTCGGCGCAGCCGGCGAGGTCGGCCGCGGCCTTGCCCTTGGCCTGATCGGCTACTTCCTGCTGACGTCTGCGATCACGTTCGAGCCTGAGCAGGCCACGGGTCTGGACGGCGCACTGCGTCGCGCTGCATCGCACGGCTTCACCCGTGCGCTCGTGCCTCTCGTTGCGCTCGGGTTCGTGTCCTACGGCGTGTTCTGCCTGGCCACCTTCACCCGGCGTCGTTTCGAAGCGCCAGGGTGATCAAGAACGGCAGATGGTCGCTGCCGCGGGCGCGCAGGTTGTGCACTCGCAGAGCACGCACCCTGTCGTTGACAAGCGCGTGGTCGAGGCGAGCGATGAGGCCGAACGCGCCCAAGGGCCACACGGATTTCAGGGAGAACGACGGCTTCCAAGCCTGACCGAGCGAGTCGATTGCATCGTTGAGCCCCGACTGGAGCAGATCCTCGAACTCGGGCCGGTACCGGGTGGTGTTGAGATCACCGGCCACGACGAGCGGGCCTGTCACGGTGGGAACCCACTCTTGCAACGCCTCGATCTGCTCTTTCCAGGTGTCGTGACCGCCCGGATCGAAGGTGGCCATCGGGTTGAGTGCGGCGACGGTGGTCATCAGGCCATCGACGTCGACCTCGGCCACCGCCAGCTTGAGCGCGCCGATGACCCGGATCTCGGAGTTCGAGCCGAGTGGCAGGCGAGACGCCACCGCCACCGCGTAGTCGCTGGTGTCGGCGGGGTCGAAGACGCGATGTGGGTGTGATTCGCTGCCACCGGCATCGTCGAAGTGGGCCATGAACGCCGGGGTCGCCTCGGCGATCACGATGACGTCGGCGTTCGAGTGAACGAGCTGCTGCGCAGCCTCGCGCGGGGTGGGGTTGTCCACGTACACGTTGGCCACCACCAGCCGAACGCGAGGAGCATGGTGGGCCCAGGTCGGGATGCGATCGCGGATCAGGCGCGGTACCACCAGCACGAGGTGGTAGGCAACCAGCAGGCCAGCGGCGGCGGCGAGCAGGACGTGGTCGGTCAGCAGCGCCCAGATCCCGATGACCGGCGCAGCGAACAGCAGCAGCGGCAGCACGTCGTACAGCACTGCCACGATCGAGCCCTCGTCGACGGAGAAGTGGGTCTGCAGCCGATGGGTCACGACCACCGCTCCGAGTCCGGCAATGACCATCCATCCGATCGCCGGCAGAATTGGCACGCTCGTACTGCTGAACTCATCGGCGGAACCATCGATCAGGTGAGCCACGAATGGCATCGCGGCGAAGAACGCCCCACCGATGAGCGCGGTGAGGAACGCGGGAAACCGACGCCGGTTCCGTTGGCGGAATGATTCGCGGACCGGGGGGCTCGGCGCAGGGGGGCTCATTCGGCGGCGACGCGGATGGTGACTGCGTGCGGAACGACTTTCACCTTCAACGTGTCCGTCTTCGGGCGCGCGCCACCGTCGAGCTCGTACGGGAGTGCCTTGGAGGTCACAACCTTGATCGTGGTGGCCTGCGTCATCTGCACCAATGGGGACTTCTCGGCATGGCCAATCGTTGCACGAGTGAGCGTGCGCATCCACTGCCAGGCACCGTCGGCGGTCATCACGGCGATGTCGAGCTTGCCGTCGGTCGGGCTGGCGTGGTCGAACGCCGTGACCCCACCACCGATCGAGCCGACGTTGGCCACCAGGACGCAACTGGCCTTGTCGTCGAACCACGTGTGCCCGTCGACCTTGATCTTCATCGCCACGGGGGCGGCCCGTACGTGACGGGCCCCTGTCCAGATGTAGGCGGCGCGACCGAAGCGGTCCTTGAGCCCTGCATCCGCGTCTCGGATCATCAGTGCATCGAGGCCGACGCCGGCCATCACGGCGAAGTGTTCACCGTTCATCACTCCGACGTCGAGCGTGCGGTTGCGTCCGTGGAGTCCGATGTGAACGGCCTTTTCGAGGTCGATCGGGATACCGAGGTTCGTGGCCAGCAAGTTGGCTGTGCCGGCCGGCAGGATGGCGAGCGTGACGGGTGAGCCGACCGCAGCGTCGATGCATCGCTGCACGCTGCCGTCTCCGCCCCAGACGAAGATCAGGTCCGCCCCGAGCTTGATCGCCTCCTTCACCCGTGCCGGTGCCTTGCGGCTCTTGGGCACCTCGAACCAGATCGGGTCGGTGATTCCTTGCTCGTGCAGGAGGTCGCGGAGACGGCCGAGGCCCGGACCGAGGACCTTCTTGCTATGTGCGATCACGGCTACGGTGGTCATCAATGGCTCCTGGCGATAGGGGTCGTGGAAGTGGGGGCATGCTGTTGCCCAGCTGCGGCGATGACCTGGGCCTGTTCAACGGGCTCGCCGAAGTGTAGGAGCCGGCCGCCGAAGGCGATCGAGCAGAGTGCGAAGCAGCTCCAGCCAACGGCCGCTCCGGCAAAGACATCGGTCAGCCAGTGGGCGCCGAGCAGCACACGGCTGGACGCGACCGCGACGGTGATACCGCCGGCGATGCCGGCGAGGAGTCCTCGCACACGGCGGCTGCGACGCCGTCCGATCAACAGAGCACACGCTGCGTAGGTCGCGGCGCTCGCCGCGGTGTGGCCGGACGGGAACGAGAAGCCGGACGCATGCACGAGGCGGGCCACATTGGGTCGGTCGCGCCCGACAGCGACCTTGATGACGTTGTTGATGACGAGCTCGCTCACCACGACCGTGAGCATGAAGCCAGGCACCGCTCTCGTCGGGATCCGGCGGTATTCGACGATGATGACCAGCAGCGCCACCGCGATGATCACCGGGGTGCTGCCGAGCTGGGTGATCCAACGCACCACAGTCTCGGCAGTACCGGTGGTGTGGGCCGCACCCCAGCGGGCGGCGGCGTTGTCCCAACGAGCGAAGCCCTGGCGGGTCTGCACCATCTCCAGCAGCAATCCGACGCCGAGGGTCAGCACCAGGATCACGCCGAGCGCGATGGTGAGGAGCAGACCGGTCGCCTTGGTGGTATCCCGCCGGTCGGTCAAGAATCGTCGGAGGCGCGGGTGGCGGTGGGCTTGCTCCGCCACGACTTCCGGGGAGGACCGAACGTCGGCGGGGTCGGCGGCGCGGCTGCTGCGCGCCACAAGCGTGAGGACGATGGTGACCACCAGGGTGGCAACGGCGATGGCGATGAGGATCGGCACGGCCAACCCTTTACCCGAACCCGCGTCACGTCAAACGAAAACGCCATCGGC
>JAYTSB010000534.1:0-2405 GCA_043745825.1 Actinomycetota bacterium
CATCTGCTCCTCCTCGCACGGCAACGGCAGCGGCCGGTTCAATCGATTCCCGAACCATACTGTTGGATCATGCTCCCGCTCGACGCCGTGCCAGCTCCCTCGACCCGGCGCCTTGCGGTGAAGGTCACCAACGACGCGATTCGGCAAATCCGCGGCGGTCACCCATGGCTGTTCAACGGTTCCATCGTGGCGGTCAACGGCACGGGCGCACCGGGAGACCTTGCGGTCGTGTTCGACCACGACCGCCAATTCGTGGCCATCGGCCTCTGGGACCCGCGGTCGCCGATCCGGGTGCGCATCCTGCATCAGGGCAAGCCGATCACGATCGACGCCAACTGGTGGCGCACGAAGATCCGAGCCGCGATCGAACGGCGCAAGGCCGTTCTGGCGGCGGGCGACACCACGGGATACCGGGTGATCCACGGCGAGAACGACGGCCTTTCCGGCCTGGTCCTCGACCGCTACGACACCACCTTCGTACTGAAGCTGTACTCCAACGCCTGGCTGCCGCACCTCGCCACGATCGTGCCGCTGCTCGACGAGATGCTTGAGCCGAACGCGCTCATCGTGCGGTTCAGCCGCGACGTCGCCGGCCAGGAGTTGCACGGCCTCCGCGACGGCACCGCGTTGATCGGTGAGGTGCCCAGCGCACCGGTGCTGTTCCGCGAGCATGGGCTGATCTTCGAGGCCGATGTCGTGCACGGCCAGAAGACCGGCCACTTCCTCGATCAGCGCGACAACCGGGTCAAGGTCCGCCCGCTCGCCAAGGGAGCACGGGTGCTGGACCTGTTCGCCTGCACAGGCGGCTTCGGCGTGTCAGCCGCGGCGGGTGGGGCCCTCTCGGTGCACAGCGTTGATCTCAGCGCAGCTGCGCTGGAGACGGCGCGGCGCAACATGCAGCACAACGCGTTCATCAAGAACGTGGCGCAGTGCAAGCACACGGTGCAGGCCGGTGACGCGTTCGAGGTCATGCAGGCGTTCGCGAAACAAAAGCGCCTGTTCGACATCGTGATCGTGGATCCGCCGTCCTTCGCCCGCAAGCAACTCGACCACGACCGTGCCCTGCACGCCTACCGCCGCCTCAGTCGCCTCGCGATGACCCTTGTGGAGGACGGCGGCGTGATGGTGCAGTCCTCCTGCTCCAGCCGGGTGACCGCGGACGAGTTCTTCGACGGCGTGCACTCGGCTGCGGGCAGCACGGACCGGCGAATCAGCGAGATGCTGCGCACCCACCACGCCGCCGATCACCCCATCGGCTTCCCGGAGGGCGCGTACTTGAAGACGATCTTCGTTCGCGTTCACGACCGGCCCCAGAACAGCCACATCCAGAACAGCCACGCTCGGGCCGGCCACGACTGAGTCCGTCAGGCCACACCGGCGCGTTCGGCCACCCACGCCCACAGGCGCTCGCGGCGGTCCGGCGTGTCGGTTGCTTTCGTGCCGGGAACGAGGTGCAGACTTCGCTTTCGCCGATCGAGCCAGAACCCACCGTTGTTGGCCAGCGGGTCGCCATCGTCGGCGGCAAGCCACACCAGCGTGTCAGCCCCTTCGGACGGTGTTCGGAGCAGCGGCCCCATGATCCGACGGAACGTCGGCAACGACTCCTGCACTCCAGGGGTGTCCGCCCATCCGGGATGCAGCGCATGGAACCGAACTCCGGTACCCGCGGTGCGCTCGGCCCACATCTCGTTGAGCGTGACCTGGGCCCGTTTGGCACGCGCGTACTGGGTGGCGCCCTTGTAGTCCTGCGGGCTCATCTCCAGTCCGTCGACCGACAGCTTCTGGCTGTACATCCCGCCCGACGACATCGTCAGCACCCGGCCGATGTGGTCGAGCTGCGCGATCCTTTCGAGCAGGAGATCGGTCAGCAGGAACGGTCCCACAACCTGTGAGGCGACGGTTGCCTCGATGCCGTCCGGACCGATCACGCGCTGCGCAGACAGGGAACCGGCGTTGTGGATCAACACATCGATGCGTTCGAAACGCCCGCTCAGGTCGGCCGCCAGCTTCCGCACGGCAGTCAGGTCGCCCATGTCGGCGTGGGCGACGGACACGTGTGCGTTGCCGCTTTCTGCCACCAACTCAGCTCTGACCCGGTCAGTCTTGGCAACGTCGCGCCCTACGATCACGAGCGTCGCTCCGCGCGCGGCGAACATGTCCGCAGCAGAGCGACCGAGGCCCGACGTGGCCCCCGTGAGCACGATCACCCGACCGGTGAGGTCGTAGGAGTCCACGGGCTGCCAGTTGTCGAGGCGCCGGCGAACGGCCGGCCCGAGCCGGGTGTAGCTCGTCACCACGGGTGCCTCGAGCACGGCGTCGATGAGGCCGGCGAGGCGGGAGGAGGAGGTCTGCATGCATCAACCGTATTGGCGAAGGGACCGAATGAGGAGACGGGCCGCATGGGG
>JAYTSB010000535.1:0-6922 GCA_043745825.1 Actinomycetota bacterium
GCCGTCGAACACGTCTTGACCATGCGCCCACGTCTCCATGATCCGTGCCGTCAGCGCCGCGGCCACGCTCATCTCCGGCCCGTACCACGGCACGCGCACCGCCGGCTCTGATGCCAGGAACGCCTCCACCATGGCCTGACGCGCCACGATGAAGTCGCGCCACACGTCCGTGCGCCCGCGGTCACGTCCGGCTGCAGCGATGTTGTCCACGAGCGAGCCGAGGTGACGGACCGCCAGGTCACGCTCGCGGCAGAACCGGTCCGGATCCGTGACAGCCGTGGTGACGGCGCGATCGAAGAAGGCGAGGTGCGACACCTGGTCGAGCACCGTCCATCCCACGGCCGGCGTGAGGTGCGCCCAGCCGCCGTCATCCAGGTCGGCCAGGCACGCTTCCAGCACGTCGGTTTCGGCGCGGAGGTCCTGAACGAGGTCGGGGATCGAGACAGGCATCCCCGCAGTCTCGCACCCCTAGAGTGCTCGCAATGAGCGCAAGCACCGAACGCGTCGCTGTGCGTGACCGCCCGTGAGCAACCTCGCCACGGCGGTCCTGTGGGACATCGACGGCACCCTGCTCCGCGCCGCCGGCACCGGTGTGCGCACGTTCACCATCGCCCTCCATGCGGTGACCGGGCGCGAGTACCCCACCACACCGATCGACATGGGCGGGCGCACCGATCCGGACATCGCCGCGCTGATCCTGGCCGCGCTGGACATCGACGACGACGAAGCGCACGAACGCCTGTTGAGCGAGGTCGAGTTGGCGTATGCACAACTCGAGCACGAGTTCCGGCCGCTGACGACAGCCAAGCCGGGCGTGGCCGACGCGCTCGATCTCCTCGCCGAGGCCGGCACGGTGCAGACGCTCGTCACCGGCAACCTCCAGTCCGTGGCCCGTCGCAAAGTGGCTGCGGCCGGCCTCGACCGGCACCTGCGCTTCGAACTCGGCGGCTACGGCAGCGACCACCGGGTCCGCGCCGAGCTGGTCCGCCTGTCTCGTGCCCGCCTCGCCGACAGCGGCCACCCCGCGCCCGCTGAGCGCACCTGGGTCATCGGTGACACGCCACGCGATCTGCAGTGCGCCCGCGAAGCCGGCGTGCGGTGCGTGCTCGTGGCCACCGGAACACATCCCGTCGATGACCTCCGAGCGCTGGGTGCTGACGCCGTGTTCAGCGACCTGTCCGACCCCGCGCCGCTCGTCACGCTCATCACGGAGTCCTGATGCCCGACAACCCGCTCGACAACCCGCTCGACAACCCGACATGGCACGCGCTCACGGGGCCATTGGCGCATCTGGCCATCGGTCACGGCCTGGCCCGTCGCTTTCAACCCGACGTGTCGGTGTTCGCGGCCATCGCCGACGAATCGGCCGCCGCATGGGACGACTTGGCCGCAGTTGCCGGTGGACAGGAGATCATTCTCAACCGCCGCGGTGAGCTCGCCCTGCCGGACGACTGGACCTTTTTGGGTGGAGGCGGCGGGTTCCAGATGGTGCTGAACGGCGAGCCACGCGCCGATGTCATCGACGCACGGATCCGCCAACTCACCGACGCAGACGTGGCCGCGATGACCGAGCTGGTGCGCCTGGCCGAGCCAGGCCCATGGCAGCCGCGCACCATTGCCCTCGGCGGGTACGTGGGTATCGAAGTGGGCGGTCGGCTGCTGGCGATGGCAGGACAGCGCGTCTCGCTGCATGGTTACACCGAGATCAGCGCGGTGTGCACTCATCCCGACGCTCGTCGCCGTGGCTACGCAGCGGCCGTGACGGCGACGGTGGCACGCAGCATCCAGGAAGCGGGCAACACGCCGATCCTGCACGTCGCCGAGCACAACACACGTGCTCTCCGGCTCTACGAACAGATGGGCTTCGTCACCCGCACCTCGTTGGTGTTTTCCTTCGTCAAACCACCGCTACTGTCTGGAGATGGCACACACACCGTTGATGACCGCGCTCCAGCGCATCGCTCACAGGATCGCCGCAGAGGATGACGCCGGCAACAACGACGACGCAATGGTCGATGTCGCGTCCCCAGGCCCGAGCCGCCGGGGGTTCATCGGCGGCGCGCTTGCGGCCGGTGCCGCCGCGGCCACGTGGCGCCTGGGTGAAGCTGCGCCCGCGGCTGCCGCGGGGCCGCGCATCGTCGTGGTGGGCGGAGGTCTGGCGGGACTGAACTGCGCGTATCGCCTCCGCGCGGCCGGGTACACCGCCCAGGTGCACGAGGCATCGACGCGAGTCGGTGGCCGCTGCTGGACGCTGTCCGGCTACTTCGAAGAAGGTCAGATCGCCGAGCACGGCGGTGAGCTCATCGACCAGGGGCACACCGCGATCCGCCAGCTCGCACAGTCGCTCGGCCTCCGGCTGGACAACCTGCTCGCTGCGGAGCAGAACGGCACCGAGCCATTCTTCTCCTTCGACGGCGCACCGTACGGGGTCGTCGAGGCCACCGCAGACCTGAAGGCCATCTGGCAACTGGTCAAGAGCGACGTCCAGGCAGCCGGCTACCCCACCCTCTACACCTCGTACACAGCGCAAGGTCGCCTGCTGGACCAGATGTCGATCATCGACTGGATCAACGACAGGGTGCCGGGGGGCAGCGGTTCCCGCCTGGGCCAACTGCTCGACGTGGCCTACAACATCGAATACGGCGCCGAGACGTCGCTGCAGAGCTCGCTCAACCTGCTCTACCTGCTCGGCTACTCGGGGCAGGGCCAGCTGCGCCTGTTCGGTCCATCGAACGAGAAGTACCACGTCGTCGGCGGCAACGAGCAGATCCCCAACGGGCTCGCCGCGATGCTAGCCGACCAGATCACCCTCGGCTCGTCACTGACGGCCATCGCCCTGCGCAGCGACGGCACGTACTCGCTCACGTTCAAGCAAGGGTCCCGGAACGTGACCGTGATCGCCGATCGAGTGGTGCTCGCGCTGCCGTTCGCTGTGCTGCGCACGTTGGACTTCTCCAAGGCCGGGTTCTCTGCGGTCAAGCTCCGGGCCATCCGCGAGCAGGGCATGGGTACGAACTCGAAGCTCAACACCCAGTTCAGGAGCCGCTTCTGGCGGAAGCTGGGATGCAACGGCGACACGTACGCAGACACCGGGTACCAAGCCACCTGGGAGGTGACCCGCGCCCAGGCGGGCACAGCGGGGATCCTCGTCGACTACACCGGTGGCACCATCGGCAACTCCTTCGGCACCGGCACGCCACAGGAGCGTGCCGTCCAGTTCGCCGGCCAGCTCGATTCGGTGCTGCCCGGAGCGAAAAACGAGTTCAACGGCAGGGCCTTCGTCGACTACTGGGCCGGCAACCAGTACACCCGTGGCTCCTACTCGTACTGGAAGGTGGGGCAGTACACCGCCTTTGCCGGGGCCGAGCGCGAGCGTTCCGGCAACTGCCACTTCGCCGGCGAGCACACCTCGATCGATTTCCAGGGTTACCTCAACGGGGCCGTCGAGTCCGGCGACCGGGCCGCAACGGAGATCCTCGCCGACCTGAAGTGAGCCGAAGCGACCACTGGTGCAGCCGTTCGAAGAAAATTTCTGCCAGGGCGCCAAAACCGCGTCGGACCACGTCAACGGCGTGAAGTCGGCCATTCGGACGGTCCCGGCAGCGCTCCGACTGTCAAGGATCCTCTGGGAATCGTAAAGTCAGCCGCCTGAGAGCCGATCACTATCACATGGAACGCATCCGCACGGCGATGGTCGCAGCAACGCTGACGACGCTCTCGCTCGGGTCCCTGACGCTGCCCGCACACGCCGCAGCATCCGCCTCGTCGACGACGCCGGCCTCCATCGGCGCGCTCGCCTCCACGGCCAAGCCGTCGTCGCTGACCTACGTCGTGTCCGCCGGCGACTACCTCACCGGCATCGCCAAGAAACTCGGCGTGAAGATCGACGACCTCCTCGTTGTCAACAAGATCACCGTGACCAGTGTGATCATCCCGGGTCAAAAGCTGATCGTGCCAGAGGGCGGCACGCTGCCGGCACCGACTGCGACACCTGCGGCAACCCCCACCGCAGCCACGCCCGCCCCCGCTGCCACGCCAACCCCCGCCGCTCCGCCGGCCCCCTACGTGGTGCTTCCGGGCGATTCGCTGGCCCGCATTTC
Organism: Actinomycetota bacterium; assembly: GCA_043745825.1. Taxonomy (GTDB): domain Bacteria; phylum Actinomycetota; class Acidimicrobiia; order Acidimicrobiales; family Ilumatobacteraceae; genus WLMZ01. The sequence goes on from JAYTSB010000535.1 coordinate 4,101, forward strand.
CTCCAAGCTCGGCGTCTCGATGACCAGCCTGTTGCGCGCCAACAAGCTCACCGTCACGAGCGTCATCCATCCCGGCGGCCAGCTTACGGTGCCGGCCGGAGGCACGCTGCCCGCACCCGCCGCCGCACCCGCCGCCGCACCCGCCCCTGCCGCCGCCCCTGCGATCCAGACCGTCAACGTCCCGGCCGCGACCCCGGCGGCAGCCCCGGCAACGACGCCTCTTGCCGCCTACACCGTGGTGGCCGGCGACTACCTCGTCGGCATTGCGGCCAAGAACGGCGTGACCCTGAAGGCGCTGCTCGCCGCGAACAACCTGATCACCACGAGTGCCATCTTCCCCGGTCGCCAGCTCTCCCTGCCACCCGCCACGCTGCCGCTGCCGGCCGCCACCCCGGTCCCGGCGGCAACGCCAACGCCGGCCGCCGGGCCGGCCGCGGATCCCGCCGCCCCAACGCCGTCGCAGGCGTTGGTCGGAACCGTCGTGGCCTTCCTCCAGGCCCAGGTCGGCAAGCCGTACGTGTTCAACACTGCCGGGCCGGACACCTACGACTGCTCCGGTCTGGTGATGGCCGCCTACCAGACCGTCGGCATCTCCCTGCCCCACCAGAGTCTGTTGCAATCCACCAAGGGCACGGCCGTCGACTGGTACAACGAGCCGCTGCTGCCGGGTGACCTGATCTTCCAGTACTCGTCGGCCAATCCAACAGTGATCGGCCACGTCGGCATCGTCATCGACGCCACGCGCTGGGTCCAGGCGGCGAGCTCGACGATGCCGATCAAAGTCGGTCTGATTCCGAACGACGACAAGATCAAGGCCGTCCGCCGCATCATCCAGCCCTGAGCCACACAAACCCAAGCACCCAACCCTGATTGCACAACCCTGAGCGACCCGCCCGGACCGCATCTCGTTGGCGAGGCTCGCGAGGCCACGCGGTAAGTTGACCGCACCGGCACAGGGCGCCGGTCGGCTCGAGGGGGACATGGTGAAGGTTGCACTCACGGTCAACGATTTCCTGCGCCGGGCGGAGCAGGTGTACCCGGACCGCATCGGCGTGATCGACGAGCCGGATCAACCGGCAACATCCTGGGCATCGTTCACGTACCGGGAGATGGCTCGCCGGGCCAGGGCGATGGCCGCGGGGCTGGACGCACTGGGCATCGGCCAGGGAGAACGCATTGCCATGGTGAGCCACAACTCCGCCCGCCTGCTGACAGCGTTCTACGGGGTCAGCGGTTCCGGCCGGGTGCTGGTGCCGATCAACTTCCGTCTCGTGGCCGAGGAGATCCAGTACATCGTCGACCACTGCGGCGCGCGCATCCTGGTCGTGGACCCAGAGCTGGCCGACGGGTTGTCCGGGGTCCGTTGCGAGCGCACGCTCGTGATCGGCGACGACGCCGACGCCGAGCTGATGCGCTTCGACATCGAACCTCTGCCGTGGCTACCCGACGAGGACGCCACCGGCACGATCAACTACACCAGTGGCACGACCGCCCGGCCCAAGGGCGTGCAACTCACCCACCGCAACCTGTGGATCAACGCAACGACGTTCGGCTGGCACCTTGGTGTGAGTGACCGCGACGTGTACCTGCACACCCTGCCGCAGTTCCACTGCAACGGCTGGGGCATGACGTATGCCACCACCGGCATGGGCGCGCAGCACATCATCCTGCGCAAGGTCGACGGTGCGGAGATCCTGCGCCGCGTGGATCGGCACGGCGTCACCCTGATGTGCGCCGCTCCGGCTGTGCTGAACATGGTGCTCGACGCTGCGGCGTCGTGGGACGGCCCCATCCCCGGGCGTGACCGAGTCCGCCTGGTGGCCGCCGGAGCACCGCCGCCGACGCGCACCATCGAGCGCATCGCCACCGAGCTCGGCTGGGAGTTCAACCAGATCTACGGCCTCACCGAGACATCACCACTGCTGACCATCAACCGGCATCGTGCCGAGTACGACGATCTGTCCTCAAGCGATCGGGCGCAGATGCTGAGCCGTGCCGGTGCGCCCGCGATCGGCATCGACATGTCGATCTCGGCAACCGGTGAGGTGCTCGCCCGAGGCAACGTGGTGATGGCCGGCTACTGGGACCAGCCGGACGCCACCGCAGCTGCGATCTACGCAGAACCGGACGGCCAGGAGTGGTTCCACACCGGCGACGGCGGCACCATCGACGACACCGACCGGCACCTCACGATCTCGGACCGCAAGAAGGACGTGATCATCACCGGTGGTGAGAACGTGTCATCGATCGAGGTGGAGGACGCCATCTTCAGTCATCCCGAGGTCGAGGAGGTTGCGGTCATCGGCGTGCCCGACGAGCGCTGGGGCGAACAGGTGATGGCGTTGGTAGTGACGGCCGCCGGGTCCACGCTCAGCGAGGCGGAAGTGATCGCGTACACCAAGACCAAGCTGGCCGGATACAAGTGCCCGAAGCACGTGGAGTTCCGCGACACGCTGGCGCGCACGGCCACCGGCAAGCTGCAGAAGTTCAAGCTGCGCGAGCCGTACTGGGCCGGTCAGGAACGCGCTGTTCACTGAGCCTGCTGTTCACTGAGCCGTTCGCGCTCAGCCGGCTGCGGGAAGCTCGCGCCGGATCGACCACGCCGCGATTGGTGAGCGTGCCAACGGCGCGCACTGAGGACCCCTCCAGGCGGGCGAGCAGGGCCTCGGCGCAATCACGGCGCCAGCCCGGCCAGCGCGCCAGCACCTCGGTCGCGATTTGGGCCTGAGACAATGCCTCGGCTCGGCGGCTCTCGGCCAAGAGTGCCTGGGCGAGCGCAGCCCGCATCGTGCCCTCGGTCCAACGCGGCACGGTGGCGGCTG
>JAYTSB010000536.1:0-6804 GCA_043745825.1 Actinomycetota bacterium
ATGGTCAACGACGCACCCGTGATGCTGGTCACCGGAGGGTCCCGTGGCATCGGTGCCGGCATCGCCGCCGCTGCCGCAGCCGCCGGCTACGTGGTGGCCATCACCTACGCCGCCAGCCGCCAAGCTGCCGACGAGCTCTCCACTGCGGGCCACGTGCAGCTCGCCGTGCACGCGGACGCTGGTGATCCGGCTGCCGTCGAGGCGTCTTTCGCCGCTGTGCTCGCCCGGTTCGGGCGGGTCGACGCGCTCATCAACAACGCCGGCGGCGGCGGCGCGTACGGCACCATCGATGTCGTCAGCGCAGAGATGCTCCAGCGGCTGTGGGCCGTGAACATCACCGCGCCGTTCTTGTACGCCAAGGCGGCCGTGGCGCACATGTCGACCGATCGTGGGGGCCGCGGCGGCAACATCGTCAACATCACGTCCAAGGCTGCTGTCCTCGGTGGCGCGAGCGAGTGGATCCACTACGCCGCATCGAAGGGTGCCCTGGAGACGATGACCACGGGCCTGGCCAAAGAGGTCGCCACCCAGGGCATCCGCGTCAACGCAGTACGGCCCGGCCTCATCGTCACCGACTTCGACCGCGACCTCTCCCCGGGTCGCACCGAGCGGATGCGTCCGATGATCCCGATGCAGCGCACCGGTTCGCCCGCCGAAGTCGCCGCCGCCGTGCTGTGGCTGTGCAGCGATGCCGCCAGCTACACCACCGGCACGTTCCTCGAGGTGTCCGGCGGGCGCTGAGCTCTCCGTCGCAGCCCGGCGCCTGACGGACCGTCAGTTACGGTGACGTCCATGCAACTCGGAGACATTGCCAACGCCGACGCACTGGCCAACGGCAAGCCGCTCGACGGGATCCGCATCCTGGCCCTGGAGCAGATGCAGGCCCTGCCCTATGCCACGCAATTGCTCGCCCGCCTCGGCGCCACGGTGATCAAGGTCGAGCATCCCAAGGGCGGGGACCTCGGCCGCGGTTCGATGCCGGCAATGCGTGATCCGCAGGGTCGCAGCGTCGGTGCGACGTTCCTGCGCAACAACCTCAACAAGCGGTCCATCTGCGTCGACCTGAAGAGCCCGGCCGGACGGGACCTGATCCTGCGTCTGGTACCACGCTTCGACATCGTCGCCGAGAACTTCAAGGGCGGTGCACTCACCAAGATGGGGCTCGGCTACGACGACATCCGCACGGTCCACCCAGGCGCGATCTACCTCTCGATCAGCGGCTTCGGCAACACCACCCCCACGCCGTACGACGGGTGGCCCGCCTATGCCGGCGTCGCCGAGGCGATGAGCGGCCTGTACGACTGGAAGCAGCAACCAGGCCAGCCACCCGCCATCAGCCCCGTCGGTGCCCTCGGTGACATCGGCACGGCTCTGTTCGGCGTGATTGGTGTGCTCGCCGCGCTTCGGCATCGTGACGCAACCGGACTCGGTCAGTACGTGGACATCGCAATGTTCGATGCGATGGTGTCCTTCGCCGACGTGGTGGTCAATTACTGGAGCATGGGCGAGCGGCCCGAGCCGGGGCGCGGTCTGAGCATGATCCTCGACGGGTTCGAGGCGGGCACGGGTTGGTTCATGATCCAAATCGGTCGCGAGCACGAGTTCGCCCGCCTCGCCGAACTGATCGGCAAGCCCGAGTGGACCACCGACCCCCGCTTGGCCACCCGACCGCTGTGGCGCGAGAACATGGCGATCATCCGCGAGGGTGTGCGCGACTGGGCGGCATCGATGACGAACGTCGAGGCCTGCCGAGCGCTTGCCGGCGCAGGCGTGGCGGCCGGGCCGTGCCTGAGCGCTCAGCAGGTGATCGACGATCCCCACGTGGCTGCGCACCACATGCTGGTGGAGATGCCGCGGGAGGACGGGGTGGCCGAGCCGGTGATCTCGCCCGGCAACCCGATCAAGATGAGTGCCGTCGCCCAGGGACCAGAGACGCGCGTGCCGTGGCTCGGCGAGCACACCGATGCGGTGTTGCACGAGGAGCTGGCGCTGTCCGAGGCAGCGATCGCCGAGCTCCGTTCCGCTGGCGTCATCGCCTGAGCCGGCCCCTTTCCGAATCTCCACGTGACGAGACGGTGGGGTCAGGAGCGGTCTTCGCGCAGGGCGCTGCGGCGTACCTTGCCGTCGTCGCCGCGCACCACTTCGTCGACGAACTCGAAGGTGCGCGGGATCTTGTAGCGCACCAGGCGATCGGCCAGGAATGCGCGCAGCTCATCGGCGTCGATCGGCGCGCTGACGTGCACGACGGCGTGGATGCGGTTGCCGAGGTCCTCGTCCGCCAAACCGATCACGGCGCATGACACCACGTGCTGGTGCTCGTCGATCGCGGCTTCGATCTCGGCCGGATAGATGTTGGCCCCGCCGGACAGGATCATGTCGCTGCGTCGGTCGGCCAGGTACAGGTAGCCGTCGGCGTCCATCGAGCCCATGTCGCCGAGGCTCTCCCAGCCATCCGGGCTCACCCGTGCCTCGGCGCCGATGTACTCGTAGGTCTTGCGGTTGCCGGCCGACCGCATGAACACCTCGCCGATCTCACCGTGCGGAAGCTCCTCATAGGTGTCGGGGTCGACGATCTTCATCTCGCCCGATACGGGTCGGCCCACCGTGCCACGGTGTGCCATCCACTCGTCGCCGCGCACGATCGTCACGGATTGCGCCTCGGTGCCGGCGTAGAGCTCGAAGATCTTCTCGCCCCCCAGCCAGGTGATCCACGCCTCCTTCAGCCACGGCGGGCAGGGCGACGCCATGTGCCACACGGTCTGCAACGAGCTGACGTCATACTGGTCGCGCACCTCATTGGGCAGTCGGGTGATGCGTTGCATCATCGTCGGCACCAGCAGCATCCAGTCCGGCCGGTGTTCCTGGATCGCGGCCAGCGTGGCAACGGCGTCGAACTTGGGCAGGATCACGACGTGGTTGCCCTGCATCAGTGCGCCGCTGGCGAAGCTGAACGGGGCGTTGTGGTAGAGCGGCCCGGGCACGAACACCACGCCGTCGCGCCGTTGACCCATACCGGGCGCTTCGGTGTTCGTGACGCCAGGATCGGCGGCGACGATCAGCTTCGGACGCCCCGTCGAGCCGCCGGAGGTCGGCGCCTTCCATCGCTCGGTGATGATGTCCGGCAACTGCGCGTCGTCGAGCGAGTCGTCCGGCACGAAGCCGACCGGGATCACTGTACGACCGGGGTGCGCGGCAGGATCTGCACCCACGACCAGAGACGAGTCGGCGAGTTCCACGATCGCCTGGCGTTCGCGGTCGGGAAGCCGGTAGCTGATCGGCTGCGGCGTCGCGCCCAGCTTCCACGCGGCGATGCAGGCCTCGAAGAATCCCACCGAGTTGGGCAGGCCGACGGTGACGAAAGAGTTGGGGCTGACACCGAGGGCGGCATAGGCGCGGGCGAGCCGATTCGTGCGTGACTCGAGCTCGGTCCACGTCACCGAATCCCCGGCACACGTGATCGCCACGCGATGGGGCATCCGCGCGGCGTTGTCCGCAATGGCCCGGCTGTACGACAACAGGGCCATTATTTGTATCCCGCCATGATGTGGTCCATCCACCACTGCGGCGCAGCGGCCACGAGCTGGCCGAGATCGACGTAATCCCACCAGCGCTCCACCAGCCCGTCGCGCACCTCGTGCACACTGCAGAAGCGAACCAGGTGCTGCTCGCCCGTGTGCCAGAACCACTCCTCGGAGTGTTCGGTCATCACCACGTCGCCCGCAGCGAGCATCGGACCGGGGTGCAGCACGTAGTTCTCCAACGGGCCGATGCCCAGCTTCAGGCGTGCGGCCACCTCGGCCGGTCCGATGGCACCTGCGTCGCCACCGATCACCGGCACGTCGATGTATTGCCCGGTGGGGCTGAACAGCGCGCCAACGCCATCGAAGTCACGACGGCCCAGGCAGTCCCAGAGTCGTTCGATCACCTGCTTGTTGGCCGCTTCGTTGCCCGGCTGTCCCGGCGCGCTGTACTCACTCATGGCGGCGCACCCTAGTGGAGGCGTGCCGTCCAGCTGCCTCTCGGGGATCTGCGGGAGATACGTCCGCCCGCAGATCCCCGATTGTCACCTGGACCAACCATCGGTGCCGGGCACGGGGCCGTCGCACGAGAACCAAGGCCACCAACGGGCGCAGGCCGAGTTCGTGGAACAATGCTCGCCATGAGCGAGCCGAAGTGGACAGAGACCGACATCCCCGACCAGAGCGGACGCACCGTGCTGGTCACGGGAGCCAACACCGGGATCGGCTACGAAGCAGCTCGAGCGCTCGCTCAGAAGGGGGCTCGCGTGCTGATGGGGTGCCGCAACCCTGACAGGGCGGCCGCCGCGCTCGAGCGGATCCGCGCCGCCGCTCCCGACGCGAACGTCGAGATCGTCGAGCTTGATCTCGCCGATCTGTCCTCCGTGCTCGCCGCCGCAGATTCGATCACCGCGTCCGAAGCCCGGCTCGACCTGCTGATCAACAACGCCGGCGTCATGGCGCTGCCGTTGCAGCACACGGCCGACGGGTTCGAGATGCAGTTCGGCACGAACCACCTCGGTCACTTCGCGCTGACGGGCATGTTGCTGACCAAGCTGGACGCCACGCCGGGAGCGCGAGTGGTCAGCGTGAGTAGCCAGGGTCACCGCATGGGGCGGATCGCTTTCGACGACCTGGACGCCTCGGGCAGCTACCACCGCTGGCTTCGCTACGGACAGAGCAAGGTGGCCAACCTGTTGTTCACCTACGAGCTGAACCGCCGGCTCGCCGCCGGCGACTCCTCCACCATCGCGCTGGCCTGCCATCCGGGCGGTTCGAACACCGAGCTCGCTCGCGATGCAGGCCTGCTGATGCGCCTCTTCCAACCGGCGGCCGACCTCGTGATGCAGTCCGCAACGATGGGCGCGCTTCCCACGCTGCGTGCGGCCACTGATCCAACGGCAACGGGTGGTCAGTACTACGGGCCTGACGGCGTGTCGCAGATGCGCGGGTTTCCGGTGAAGGTGCACTCGAACGCGTACAGCCACCGTCGCGACGTCGCCGTTCAGCTGTGGAACGTGTCCGAGCAGCTCACCGGCGTGTCGTACCTCGACTGATCGTTTCACGGTCACCCGACCCGATCAGGTCGCCACGCGCTGCGTCTCGGCATCGGCGATCATCTCTGGCGTTGCATCGAGGTCCCGCCACCAGCCCGAGATCACGAGCAGCGTGATCACCACCACGAATGCAGCGGCATCCATCGCGAGCGCGAACCGGAAGCCCATTGCATCTCCGAGCGAGCCGAGGATCTGGGTGCCGATGGGAATGCCGGCCAACACGCCCAGCAGGTAAAAGCTGAGGGCCCGACCCCGGTACTCGTCGGGCACCGTGCCCTGGATGAGCGTGTTGAGCGCAACCGCGATCTGGAGGTGTCCGACCCCGGCGACGAAGTACGCGATCTGGCCGACCAGATACGAATGAGTGAGCGGCAGCATGCCGACGGCCACTGCGAACAGGCAGAACGACCACAGCGCCTGCGTGGATCGCCGGAGCCGGTCTCCCATCCTCAGGGTGACGATGGAGCTCGCCACCGCTCCGGCGCCGAGCGCCGTCAGCAGACCCGCATTACCCTCGCTGGAGTGGTGGTAGAGCCGCTCCGACAACGCCGATGCCACGTACTGGATGGACTGACCGAGCGTCGAGGCAGCGAACGACAGGATCACCGCCAACCGCAGCGGTCGGCGATGCCAGATGTAGAGGGCGCCCTGCAGCAGTCCGTCGATGACCCGTCGATCCCGCGCCGTGGTGAGGTTGGGGCGGGGATGCACGAGCACGAGCGCGGCGATCACGAGCAGGTACGTGACCGCGTTGCACATGATGGCCGCGCCGATGCCGCCGAACTTCACGATCAGGCCGCCGAATGCGGGCCCGATGGCGCGCGCCATCGTGAACTGCACGCTGTTGAGGCGTACCGCCTGCAGCATCTCGTCGTTCGGCACCAGCAGCGGCACGAACGACTGCCAGGCCGATGTCTGGAACCCGGTGGCCACGCCGTTGACGAAGCCGATGGCGATGATCCACCACGGCGTCACCACGTCGGTGACGTACAGCGCCCACAGCGTGAACGCCATCGTCATCTGCACCGTCTGGGTGGCGCGCAGGATCGACTGCCGGGAGAGTCGATCGGCAAGCACGCCCGCATACGGCGTGAGCAGCAGCGCCGGCACCAGCGACACCACCGTGGACAGACCGAGCCACGAGCCACTCTTGGTCAGATCGAACAGCAGCGCCTGCACGGCGATCAGCTGCATCCAGCTACCGCCGTTGCTGATTGCTGCGGCGGAGAAGAACAGCCTGAAGCCGCGGTGGCGGAAGATGTGCAGGCTGCCGTGGGGTTGGACCCCGTTCTCTATCTCGCGAGCGACCTCTGACATCAGCGGGACGGGAACATCAGTGGAACGACATCAGAGGTCGGGCAAGGGCATCTGGAAGTTGGGTGTCTGGATGCCACCGTCGACGTCGAGGATCTTGCCGGTCACGTACGCCGAAGCGGGGCTGCACAGGTAGAGGACAGCGGCAGCGATGTCCTCGGATGTGCCGAGGCGGCGCAGCGGCGTGGCGCCTTCGATCGCTGCCTTGATGTCGGGGTTGCGCATGATCACCTCGAGCGAGTCCGTGTGGATCGCGCCGGGGGCCACTGCGTTGACGCGGATGCGTGGCGAGAGGTCGGCGGCCAACAGCCGGGTGGCATGGTCCAGCGCCGACTTCACGGTGCCGTAGGTGCTGTACCCGCGCGCGACGAGGTGCCCCATCGCCGTGGTGATGTTGACGATCGAGCCGCCTCCTG
>JAYTSB010000537.1:0-2317 GCA_043745825.1 Actinomycetota bacterium
GGCTTTGGCCTGTCTGAAGTCCTTGACCGGAATGAGCACGGCGGCGTCCACTGCGGCCAGGCTAGAGGCAGCACGGGCGCAAGACCCGTTCGGCGTAGAGTGCCCGCATGGCCAGTCGTGCGCTCCAGGTCCTCGATGCCAAGTACGACGGCCACCTCCGTGATGCCTGGCTCGACCACGGCGACCCGCGGGCCATCGTGACGGTGGTGGAGGTGAGTGCGAAGGTGTCCACCAACCGCGTGTACCGCCTGCAACTCGACGACGGTCTGAGCGTGATCGCCAAGGTGTCGTCGTACGGTTCGTACTTCCTGTTCCGGGAGGACCACGACCGCATCCGTCGCACGCGCACGATGCTGCAGTCCACCCGCTGGGCAGGCCTGCTGGCCGATGTGCTCACCGAGCGTGACACCTCGCCGGGGCGGGTGCCGAAGGTGTACACGTACTACACCGGCGAACTGTGGACGGCATTCTACCAGGACGTGCCGCAGGGCCATCCGCTGCCCCGGGTGCTGAGCGATGGCCAGGTGGCCGATCTCGGCGAGGAGATGGCACTGCTGCATCGCGATTGCACCGACGTGTCGCGCCGCATCCCGCTGTCCTCGAAATCGATCAAGTCGGACGCGATCCACCTCCTCGAATTGTTGTCCGACAAGCACTCCTCGTTGAAGTTCCGCTACAACCCCGAGCAGGTGCAGTACCTCCGCTCCCAGTGCCACGAGTTCTTGGAGCAGCTCGACCGCTTCGGTTACGACGACTGGACGAAGATCCCCGTGCTCATCGACTGGAACCTCGGCAACTTCTCGGTGTCCATGGCCAAGCAACAGGTGCGCCTGTTCAGCCGTTGGGACTACGACTGGTTCCGGATCGAGCCGCGGTTGATGGACTTCTACTTCCTGGCGCGCGTCGCCAGCGCCACGGGGGACCGCACGGTTTTCTCCTACTCGCCGCATCCGCTGCTGGAGCCCCGCTTCAAGCACCTGCTCGCCGCGTACCATCGCATCTTTCCGCTCAACGAGAACGAGATCCTCTTCCTCCGCGAGGTGTACCGCTTCTTCATCCTCAACTACGTGGTGCGCGAAGGCGACAACTTCTTCCAACCCGAGTACTGGCATCGCCTGCAGCAAGAAGCCGTGTCGCTGTGCCTACCGGCCGCACAGCGGCTGGACCTGCGCCCGTTGCTCGCGATTCTGGACTGAGACCGCCGTGTCGATCCGCCTCACCACCCGTTTCGGGCACCCCACGTTTGCCGAGCTGCCGTGGGAGACCGCGTTGTCGGACTGGGCTGACGACCGCCTCGTGACCCCGGTGGAGGGCCTGCATCGCCACGTCGTGAAGTTCATCGCCTACGGGGGGGCGCTCTACGCGATCAAGGAGCTCCCCGGCGAACTGGCCACGATCGAGTATCGCCTCCTGCGTGCGTTGGACGAGCGCAACGTGCCGGTGGTGGAGGCGGTGGGCACCATCACCGGGCGCGTCACTGACGACGGCGAGGAACTCAATGATGCGCTGATCACGCGCCACCTCGACTTCGCACTGCCGTATCGCACGCTGTTCCAGAACGGCTCGCGCCAGGAGCTGTGGCCCCCGCTGTTGGACTCGTTGGCGCTGCTGCTCGTGCACAGTCACGTGGGCGGCTTCTTCTGGGGCGACTGCTCGCTGTCGAACGCGCTGTTCCGCCGCGACGCCGGGGCTCTGTCGGCCACTCTGGTGGATGCCGAGACCGGCGAGATGCACGATCGTCTGTCGGACGGCCAGCGCGAACACGATCTGATGCTGGCTGAGGTGAACGTCGCCGGCGAGCTGCTCGACATCGCGATGGCGGGGGGTTGGGCCGACGACGTGGATCCCGCCGAGATCGGTCACGATCTGATCCGGCGATACCAGGGTCTGTGGGCTGAGCTGAACAACACCGAGACGATCGGCCCGAACGACACCCGGGCCATCGACGCGCGGGTGCGGCGGCTCAACGACCTCGGCTTCGACGTGAGCGAGGTGGTGATCGAAGAGTTCGAGGGCGGCGCGCGGGTGACGATGCGGGCTGCGGTGGTGGAAGCGGGCCATCACTGTCGCGAGCTGTTGTCGCTCACCGGGCTGCACGTCCAGGAGAACCAGGCCCGCCGCCTGCTGAACGACATCCGCAGCTTCCGCGCGTGGATGGAGCACAGCCAGACCGGAAGTGGCGTGGTCACCGATCACATCGCGGCGATGCGCTGGCTGGTCGAGGTCTTCGAGCCCACCATTGCGGCAATTCCCCGCGAGTCGCGACGCAAGCTCGAACCGGCCGAGCTGTACCACCAGATCTTGGAGCACCGGTGGT
>JAYTSB010000538.1:0-2243 GCA_043745825.1 Actinomycetota bacterium
CGATGAAGATGGGGCCGAATCCCGACGACATCACGCCGATCACCGCCAGCCCCGCTGCAATCCAGTCACGGCGATCCACCGGGCCACCGTGGTCGGTGAGCACCAACTGCGCGAGGAAGGCGACGAGCGAGAAGTTGTACGTGATCTGGATCGCGAAGACGATGTTCTCCCAGCCGGCGCCGAACATCAGCAGCATCGAGCAGAGCAGCGTCGTCGTCCACTCCGACACGTGGTGCCGCCGGCACAGCACGCGGGTCAGCAGCACGGCGGCGACGTGAGCCGCCATCGTGGGGATCAGGAACGGCCAGTACGAATCGAGCCCGAAGGCCTGCCTGGTGGCGTCGTAGAGGATCACCGGCACGGTCATCCAGTGCCCGTCCTGGGGTGCGAACAGGAAGTCGGCGAGTCCAATGCTGGTGCGTCGCGCCGGGCGGGTGATGAGACTCGCCCAGTCGTCGCGGGTGAACCACTGATGGCGTCCGACGATCGCGAACGCGACGACCGTCATCACCAACGCAGCGTGGAATGCCCACCGCGCGGCGCGATCCGTGTGCAACCACGCCGCGGCCTCGCGCCCCCGGAGCTCGAGCGTGGTCACGCGCGCGCCACCAACCGCCACCACAGCGCGAGCAGCTGTCGTGCACTGCGGGCAATAGCCGGGATGCGGAAGAACTGCGACTTGCCCGACGGGCGCGCGTAGTGGTGAACGGGCGCGTCCACGAACCGGGCGCCCTGCGTACTGAAGCTGCGCATCATCTCCACACAGATCACGCCGCTCGTCGATTGCAGCGGCCGGTTGGTCACGAGGCTGTGACGGAACAGACGGAAGTCGCAATCGGTGTCACGCCCGGGCAGGTGGAACATCAACTTGACCACGTGGTGATAGATCCGTCCGATCACTTTGCGATGCAAGGGATCGCCACGACCGAGCTTGTAGCCCTGGACGATGTCGACGTCGTCGGTGGCCAGCGGCACCAGCAGCGCTGCTTCCTTGGCGTCGTACTGGGCGTCGCCGTCGGTGTAGAAGATCCATTCGAAGCGGGCCGCGGTGAACCCGCTGATCAGTGCGCCGCCGTAGCCACGGTTGCGTTCGTGATGGACCACCACCAGCCACGGTCGGGTCAGGGCCATCTCGTCCAGCACAACGCGCGAGTTGTCGGAGGAGCCGTCGTTGACGACGATGACCTCCAGGTCATCGACGAGCGATGCCAGTGCTGCGTGGACGTCATCGACCAACCCACCAATGGTCTCGCCATCGTTGTAGCACGGGAACATCGCCGACACAGCCCGGGGCGTCATGCGCGTGCCCCGCTGCGCAGCCCGGTCTGCACGGCGACCAATGCCTCGGCCACCTGCGCGACCTCGGCGTCGGTGAGGTCGGGGAAGGACGGCACGCTGATGCACTGCGCAGCCCATTGCTCACTGTGCGGGCAGGCGACCGTTGCAAAGCGCCGGTAGGCGGGCTGCTCGGTGAGCGCCAGCGGATAATGAATCGCCGATGCCACACCACGATCCTCCAGCGCCGTGCGCACGCGCACCCGGTCAGCGGCACGGAGCACGCAGAGGTGGTACACGTGGTCGGCGTGCTGTTGCTGCCAACCCAGGTCCGGCGCAGCGGCCCGGTAGAGGGACGCGATCTCGTACCGGCGGGCGTTGTCCGCGCGCAGTTGCTCCAGGCCCAGCCGCAACCATGCCGCCTCCAGCTCCGACATCCGGAAGTTCTGGCTGATCTCGGTGTGCACGTACAGCTCCGTCATGCCGTGCACCCGCAGGCGACGAATTCGGTCAGCCAGCGCAGGGTCACCGGTGACCACCGCCCCACCGTCGCCGATGCCGCCGAGGTTCTTGGTCGGGTAGAAGCTGTATGCCACGGCGGCCGAACGGTGGTGGTCCCGCACCGCGCCGTGAGCCTGCGCAGCGTCCTCCACGATGGGCAGATCCGTGACCGGCAGTTCGGCCGGGAAGCCGTAGAGGTGGACGACCACCACCGCCTTGGTTCGCAACGTGCGAGCCGCTTCGACCTTGGTGGCATCGAGGCACGCCGTTGCTGTGTTCACGTCGACCAGCACCGGGGTCGCACCGAGCGCACAGACGGCCGACGCGGTGGGCACCGCCGTGAACGCCGGCACGATGACCTCGTCGCCCGGGCCGACGCCCAACCCAGCAAAGGCAAGCTGCAACGCCGAGGCACCGGAGGCGACTGCGATCACATCGACCGCGGCGGAGGCGTCGAGCCACGTCCC
>JAYTSB010000539.1:0-1583 GCA_043745825.1 Actinomycetota bacterium
CCCAAGACGATGCCATCCTTTTGGCCCTCGACGAACTGCGGCGAATCGCTCTCGAGTCCAGCTGAGTCGAGCGCCAATCAGCCGCGCACGGATCTCGCATCAGCGCTGCCCGATACCGCCGGTTGACGGGCGGTGTCCGGCGATCGGCACATCGGGGGCAGGCGCTCGGGCGGACAGGTCGCCGGATCAACGAGCGACTCCATCGGGGTTTGCGCGTGCGGCGTTCACGGCGGAGAGGTTCTGCGCTCCGCAGCCGCTTACCCCGCGCCGATGGTGCCCGGAGATGGGGACTACGGATGGAAGCAGTCGTTGCACGGCGCGCCCGACTGTCCCGGCACAATGGCCCGAACCGCCGGCCTGGGCCTGGGGAGATGGTCGCCGTACCACTAGGGCGTGGTACATTGTCGGTCATGGATCACCTTGCGGCCCTCGACGAACTCAACCGGCTCCTCGACGCGGATGATGCGGAGACCGTGAACACCTCCATGCGGCTGTCGGTCTCCTTGCGCGACGCTGCAGCGCTCGCTGTGGAGCACTTCAGCGCTGCTCCATCGGCGACCTCGATGGCGGCCGCTGCGCTCCGTCAGAGCCTCGAGACCCTCGCCATGGAGACGGCGCTGCACCTCCACTACCGCGAGCACCCCGAAGCGCGGCCGAGCCTGGCGGAGATTGCCCACGCCCTCGCCGTCCAGGACGGCTCTTCGCTCGCGGAGCGGCCCGACCTGCTCGCCGCCGCTGCGTCTGCCGTGCTCGAACGTCACCCGGACGCTGACGCTGATGACGTGCTGTTGTGGGCAGAAGCGCAGCTCGCAGTGTCTGCGTGAGAACGGTCGTCCTCGACAACGAGGCCGTCCAAGCTCTCACGGACTCGACACACACAAAGCACCGCACAGTCCTCGCTCACCTCGCCGGCGCGGTAGCGCGACGCCGACGCGGCACCGTCGTGGACGCCGTCGTGCCGACCACCGTGCGCGTCGAGGCCGGCTGGGACCGCAGTACGCCGGGAGCAGCCGCCATCAACCGCTTCCGCGTCCGTGACCACGTCCTCGACGCACCGGCAGCGAACCTGGCTGCGAGTATCCAGGGGCGCTGCGGTCTGGGACCCGCTGACGCCCACATCGGCGCAACGGTGAGGTCCGTGTCGTCCGGTGACGTCGTCGTGCTCACCAGCGATCCAACCGACATCGCCTTCGTTTGCACACCCTCGACACCCCAGATCGTTCGGATCTGACGACAACGTCTCGGGACAGCACGACGAGCTGTATCTGTCGAACGCAGACCGCCGTAGCATGCCTGCGATCAGCAGATTTCAGTGCATCACCGCAGGTCAGTGATCCGAGAAATAGAACACACGGCCTGAGCGCGTCCCATACCGCCGGTTATGCGGGTGATCGGCGAAGTGGCCCGGGTAGAGAGTCGGCCACTCTGCGCGTTCAGCTCGAGGAAGGATCCGCTGGCCGCCAGTGGGCAGTTCGAGGTGGCCACTGACATCCTTGCAGCGCCGTTTGCGCGTCCAGTGTTGCAACCGTTCGGTCCACGAGGCAGCCTGCTCGGGTGAGTGAGGCGATCGAAGACGAGCCGGA
>JAYTSB010000540.1:0-5350 GCA_043745825.1 Actinomycetota bacterium
CGGGCGTCGGGGCTGCCCGCTGGGAAGGCCTTGATCACCCAGCGCACCTGCGCGGCAACCGCGGCGACGTCGTCGGGCGACTCGTGACCATGCAGCTGCGCGGCGCGCACGCCAGAGCGGTTGACGATGTCGATCACCCGGCTGGGGTGCTCATCCCGGAAAACACCGACGGTGAGGATCTCCGGCGGCAGACGACGGGTGATGTCGTAGACCTGCTGGGCGGCCACCTGACGTGTGGACGGCGCGAACACGAAGCCCACTGCGTCGGCCCCCATCGCCACGGCGAACAGGGCGTCGTCCTCGTTGGTGATACCGCAGATCTTGACGAACATGTCGCTCAGCACGGTACCGCGCCTTGCCGCAGAAAGACGGGTTCATTCCCGTGCCGGCGGTACGGGAAACACTCAGCCGAGACGCAGCTCCAGCAGCACGCGCTCGGGCTCGTCCGCGGTCACGAGGGTCTCGCCGACGAGCACTGCGTGATACCCGGCGGCCTGCAGAGCACGCGCGTCGGCTCCACCGCGCACGCCGCTCTCTGCCACCTTCACGACATGGTCAGGGATCAGCGCGGCCATTCGCACCGCACGCTCGTGATCGACCTCGAACGTCACGAGGTCGCGCTGGTTGACCCCGATCAACGTCGCACCCGCAGCGAGTGCCACGTCCAGCTCGGGCTCGTCGTGAATCTCGACCAGGACCTCGATCCCGATGTCGTCGGCCAAGGCGTGAAAGGCCACCATCTCGGCGCGGTCGAGGGCGGCGGCGATGAGCAGCACACAGTCGGCACCCATCAGCCGGGCGTCGCACACGTCGAGCTCGCTCACGGTGAAATCCTTGCGCAGCACCGGTAGCGAGACAGCCGCCCGCGCTGCGCGGAGGTCGGCAACGGAGCCACCGAAGAACTCCTCGTCCGTCAACACCGACAGCGCGGCCGCGCCACCTGCTGCGTAGCGCGCGGCCAGGTCCGCCGGATCGAGGTCGGCATTGAGCGCGCCCTTGGACGGTGAGCGCCGCTTGATCTCACTGATCACGGCCAGTTCGCCCGCATCGGTCCTCGCCCGCAGCGACGCTGCGAACGCCCGGGTGGGCGCCATGTTGGCGGCCTGGGCGACGACAGCAGCGAGCCGGCGAGCGTCGGTTGCAGCGAGTTCGCGATGGCGTTGCAGGATGCGGTCGAGGTACGTGGCCACGAACAGCGACGATATCGGCCGGATCCGCACGGGCCCTGCCGAGTTCGACTGGCCGTAACCTGATCTCGTGCCCCACGGCCCGGAACCCACCATCGACATCGCCCGTCCCGTCATGTCGATGGGCTGGGAGCAACTCACCTTCGTCCACTGGGCCTACGAACCAGACGCCGTGCAACGGCTGCTGCCGCCGGGGATCACCGCGCAGTGCTTCGAGGACCGGGCGTGGATCTCGCTCGTGCCCTTCGTGATGCGGGTGCGTTTGCCGGTGCTGGGCGTGGTGCCGTGGTTGAACGTGTTTGCCGAGACGAATGTGCGCACCTACGTCACGGCGGCAGACGGCACGGAGGGCATCTGGTTCTTCAGTCTCGACGCAGCCCGACTCGCCCCGGTGGCCGCAGCCCGGGCGGCCTACCGCCTGCCGTACATGTGGTCATCGATGTCCGTCGCGGTCACTGACACGGTGGCGGCGTACGACTGTGTGCGCCGCTTCCCCGGGCCGCGTGGCGCGCGAAGCGGGGTGACAGTTCGTATCGGCGATCGATATGCCGAGGAGGAACTGACCGAGCGGGACCACTTTTTGTCGGCGCGTTGGCGGCTGTACAGCCAGATGTTCGGTTCGGTGTGGAGCGCCCGGGCGCACCATCAGCCTTGGGAACTGCACCGCGCGTCGCTGGAGCGCTACGACGACGAGCTGGTGACGGCCGCCGGGCTGGCTGCACCGAGCGGCGACCCGATCGTGCAGTACTCGCCAGGAGTGCAGGTGTCCGTGAGCGTGCCGGGCCGGGTGCCCCGGGCGCGCCGGTGAGGAACGGGCGTGACGTGACGCCTACCGATCCGTTGCCGGACACGATCGAAGTGCAACGATAGGAACCGTGGTCACCGAACAAGCACTCATCGTCATCGAGGACGACACGAACATCGCGGACCTGCTCGACACGTATCTGCGCACCGCCGGTTTCCGCGTGCTACTCGCGCCAACGGGCGAACGTGGTCTGGAGCTGATCAGCCAGCACTCCCCTGCGCTGGCCATCCTCGACATCGGCCTGCCCGACATCGACGGCTTCGATGTGTGCCGCCGGATCCGCGAGAAGAGCACGATGCCGGTGCTGTTCCTGACCGCACGCGACGGCGAGATCGACCGAGTGCTGGGGCTGGAGTTGGGCGCGGACGACTACGTCACCAAGCCGTTCTCGCCTCGCGAGGTCGTTGCCCGGGTGAAGGCAATCCTGCGCAGGGGCCACACCGTGCAGGCGTCAGACGCCACGGTGCTCACGGTGGGCGACGACTACGTGATCGATCTGGCCCGTCGCGAGGTACGGGTGCACGGCAACGTCGTTCCGCTCGCCACCCGCGAGTTCGATCTCGTCGCCCATCTCGCCCGCAACCAGGGCTTTGCCCTCTCCCGCCAGCAGCTGCTCGACGGCGTCTGGGGGGCCGATTGGTACGGCGACGATCGCACCGTCGATGTGCATGTACGCCAGCTCCGCAAGAAGCTCGGTGACGACCTGCCGCTCGCCACGGTATGGGGCATCGGATACCGGCTCGGCTGAGCGCCACGTCGGCCGATCCGATCGAACAACACGGCTCACATTCCCATCACATGCACCTGCCAGGCTGGACGTCATCATGACGAAGCGACTGGCAATCGTGATCACTGCAGTTGTGCTCTGCACGCTGGTGCTGGCCGGCTTCGGCACGCTGGCGGTCGGCACGCTGCGCGCCCGGCACACCACCGAGGTCGAGCTGCGCCGCCAGGCCGTCGACCTCACCACCAACCTGCACGACGTGACCACCAGTGCCTCCGAGACCGGCCCGGTGGCGCTGCGCCGCACACTTCGCTCGCTGAACCTGTTCCGCAAGGCGCTCGACCTCGACGGGTTGGCCGTACTGATCGGCGACGCGCGTGGTCTGATCGGTGCCAAGGAGCTGCCGCCGCAGCTGAGCCTGGCAATGTTCCCCGAGGCCCGGCTGCGCGCTGGCGAGGTGATCTCCGGGCACACCGGCAAGCTCGTGTTCGCGGCGGCACCATCAACGCTGGCCGACGGACGTCTCATCGTGGTGGTGGCATCCCGGCAGACCGCGTCGGGGCTGCCCGCCGCGTGGGGCACGTTCTTCCTCGCCGCGCTGGCCACGCTTGCGCTCGGCATCGGCGCAGCCGCCATCCTCGGCCGACGATTGACCCGCCCGATCCGCGACGCCAGTGCGGCCACGATGGCGATCGCCCGCGGCGAGCTCTCCACACGCCTGCCCGAGCCCCCGGCGCCCGCACACGACGAGTTGTCCGAGCTGGCCCGTTCGGTGAACGTGATGGCGACCGAGCTGGAGCGCTCGCGCGTGCTGGAGCAGCAGTTCCTGCTCTCCGTCTCCCACGATCTGCGCACACCCCTGACGTCGATCCGCGGCTACGCCGAAGCGATCAGCGATGGTGCCGCTGATCCCCAACGCTCGGCGGCCGTGATCCGCAGCGAGGCTCGGCGGCTCGAACGGCTCGTCGCCGACCTCCTCGATCTCGCCAAGCTACGTGCCAAGAGTTTCTCGCTGCATTCGGAACGGCTCGATCTCGTCGCCCTGGCTGCAGTGGCAGTGCAGGGCTTCGAGCCCGATGCCGCCGATCGCAACATCGGGATCCACCACGACCGCATCCACCACGACCGCATCCACCACGACCGCACCCACCACGACAGTGTCGGGCAGGTTGCAGTGAGGGCCGACCACGACCGCCTCGCCCAAGCGGTGGCGAACCTGCTCGAGAACGCACTGAAGTACGCGCGCACCGAGGTGGCGGTGAGCACGGCACGCAACGGGCAATGGGGCGTGCTTGCCGTCGACGACGATGGTCCGGGCATTCCCGAGGCCGACCTACCGCACGTGTTCGATCGGCTCTACGTCGCCCGTTCGCAGCCGGCCCGACACGAGAGCTCCAGCGGCCTCGGCCTGGCGATCGTCAAGGAGCTCGTCGAGGCGATGGGCGGCTCGGTGACGGCTGCACGGTCGCCGGCAGGCGGAGCACGCCTCGCGCTCCGCCTGCCGATGGCGTGATCCGAGCCCGATCGGGCCGGTCAAAAACCGAGCTTGGCGGTGACGGTGGCGAGCAGTTCGGCGATGGAAACGCGCACCTGTTCGGTGGTGTCGCGGTCGCGAACGGTGACGGCGTCGTCCTCAAGCGAGTCGAAATCCACCGTGACGCACAGCGGGGTGCCGATCTCGTCCTGGCGGCGATAACGGCGGCCGATCGCCTGGGTCTCGTCGTAGTCGCACATGTACCGGTCGCCGAGCATCGCGTGGATCTGCTTGGCCAGCGGGGTCAGGGTGTCCTTCTTGGACAGCGGCAGCACCGCGACCTTGTAGGGCGACAGGCGCGGATGCAAGCGCAGCACGGTGCGCGTCTCATCGTTGACCACGTCCTCGTCGTACGCGGCAAGCAGGAACGCGGCCATCGTGCGCGTCGCACCGGCGGCCGGCTCGATCACGTACGGCACGTAGCGCTCGTTCGTGGCTTGATCGAAGTACTCCAACTTCTGGCCGCTGTGCTGGGCGTGCTGCTTGAGGTCGTAGTCGGTGCGCTGGGCGATGCCCTCCAGCTCGCCCCAGCCCCACGGGAAGCGGAACTCCACGTCTGAGGTGCCCGCCGAATAATGGCTCAGCTCATCGGCGTCATGCGGCCGCAGCATCAGCATGTCGGCGGGGATGCCGAGGTCGATGTACCAGGTGAGGCGCTGGCTGCACCAGTACTCGTACCACTTCGGGCCCTCGGCCGGGGGCACGAAGAACTCCATCTCCATCTGCTCGAACTCGCGAGTGCGGAAGATGAAGTTGCCGGGCGTGATCTCGTTGCGGAAGCTCTTGCCCACCTGGGCGATGCCGAACGGCGGCTTCTTTCGGCTGGTCTGCAGCACGTTCGCGAAGTTGAGGAACATGCCCTGCGCGGTCTCGGGTCGCAAGTAGACCTCAGCGCCCGAGCCCTCCACCGGACCAGCGAAGGTCTTGAACATGAGGTTGAACGCACGCGCAGCGGTGAACGAGCCCTTGGCCCCGCAGCTGGGGCACACGTTTGCGTCGGTGAGGTGGTCTTCGCGGAAGCGCTGCTTGCAGTTCGTGCAGTCCACGAGCGGGTCGGTGAAGTTGGCGAGGTGGCCGCTGGCCTCCCACACCTGGGGCGG
>JAYTSB010000541.1:0-2610 GCA_043745825.1 Actinomycetota bacterium
TGGATCAGGAGCCGAATTCGGCCCTCGGTGACATCAGCGCCGCTTCACCGAACAACTGAGCGGAAATCTCCTGGGGGGAGCATCAGACGCTTCGATGCATCGGCAAGCCCTGATCGGGGTATGGCGTGCCCATGAACGACATGAGTCACGATCCCGCAGCGACCGAGGCGGCCACGGTGACGGGGTGCTGGATGCCTATGGCGAAGGTGGCTTCGTCGGCCAGTTCTCCGTGCTGGAGGGTGCTCGCCTCGAGTGCCACTCGTGCGGGCAGCACGTCGAGGCGTCTGAGGTGGAGATGAGTTCGCTGCGCAGGCTCGAAGGGGCGTCGGATCCCTCCGACATGGTGGCGATCGTTGCGCTGACCTGCCCCAAATGTCGCGCCCGAGGCACCGTGGTCCTGGGCTTCGGTCCGGCCGGTTCGCCCGAGGATGGCGACGTGCTCGGCGTGTTGCGCGACCACCGCGGTGACACCCACGCACCGGGCAACTCCTCGCCCGGCGAGGTGGTGGGCGACGACGGTGACGCGCAGGCGGGCGGGTCGGACCGGTGATGACGACCACCGACCGCAGCGGTTTGGCCGGATTCCTGCGCCGCAACGCCCTCGGCATCACGGTGATTTCCTGCTTCCTCGTCATCTGGCTGTTCGGCCAGACGATCTCCGGATACCGCACGTACAACCAAGAGCTCAGACGCGATCACGAGACGGCCGTGTCGTTCCCCAGATATCTGACCACCGCCCACTTCGGCGAGGCCACCTTCGAGAACTGGGAGTCGGAGTTCTTGCAAATGGGCATGTACGTCGTGCTCACCGTGAAGCTCCGTCAACGGGGATCGGCTGAGTCCAAGCCATTCGATGAGGACGTCGAGCAGGACGAGGATCCCAAGAAACACCGCACCGATCCCGATGCGCCATGGCCGGTTCGGCGCGGCGGGGCGTGGCTGGCGCTCTATCGCAACTCGCTGAGCCTGGCGCTGTTTGCCTTGTTCGCCGCATCGTTCATGCTGCATGCGCTCACCGGCAGCCGGGAGTACAACCACGATCTCGCCTCGGCCGGCGTGTCTCAACGGGTCAGCATGTGGTCGTACCTGGAGTCATCGCGGTTCTGGTTCGAATCCCTGCAGAACTGGCAGTCCGAGTTCCTCGCGGTGGCTGCGATCGTGATGCTCACCATTGTCCTTCGCCAGCATGGCTCACCTGAGTCGAAGCCGGTGCACGCCTCCCACGCCACGACCGGCGCCTGAACCGGACGCTTCCAACAGGCTGGCGTTTCAGGCCAGAACGGCACGCAGCGCGTCGAGCCGTGCGGGCACGGCTCGATACCACACCCACAGACCCCGCTTCTCCCGCGTCACCAAACCGGCGTCGACGAGGATCTTCATGTGATGGCTCACGGTGGGCTGTGAACGCCCCGACGGCTCGACGAGATCGCACGCACATACTTCGCGCGCGGACGACGTGATGAACGAGAGCAGCCGAAGTCGGATCGGGTCTGCGAGGGCGGCGAAGGAGTGGGCGAGGAGGTCGGCCTGGCCCTGGTCGAGCGCATCGGCGCGCACCGGCGTGCAGCATTCGATTGGATCGAGGACCGGGATCTTGCGGGTGGCCATGCAGCAACAATATCGAAGAATGTCGAAGAGATCCATTGACGAATGTCGATGCAACCTGCAGACTCGACACATTGACAATCTTCGATCCGTTGGCGATCGAATGACGTTTGGAGGAAAACATGTCCCGTGTCCAGCTCGCGCTCAACGTCGGAGACCTCGAGGCTTCGATCGAGTTCTACACCAAGTTGTTCCAGACGCCGCCGGCCAAGATTCGCGAGAACTACGCCAACTTCGCCATCGCCGAGCCGCCCTTGAAGCTGGTGCTCATCGCTGGTGAGGGCGAGCCGGGCACTCTCAACCACATCGGCGTCGAGGTCGAGTCCACCGACGAGGTGTCCGCCGCCGCCTCACGGATGCAGGCCGAGGGCGCGGCGTGCGATGTGCAAGACGCCACCACGTGCTGCTTTGCCGTGCAGGACAAGGTCTGGGTGTCCGGCCCGGAGATTCCGTGGGAGATCTACACCGTGTTGGCCGACGCGTCCGTGATGCACCCCACCGAGACCGAGTGCTGCGTGCCCGCTGTTGCGCAGACCGAGCCGGTGAGCCTCAGCGCCAAGCCCAGCTCCTGCTGCTGATCCAGTGAGGGTCGTGGACCTGGGCGCGACGGAATCAGCACACCTGTGACGTGATCTCACCGAGCAGAACGAGGACGCGCCGGTTGATCTCGTCGCGGATCGGTCGCACGGCATCGATGCCCCGGCCCGCCGGATCGGGCAGGGCCCAGTCGAGGTAGCGCTTGCCCGGGTAGAACGGGCACTCATCGCCGCAGCCCATCGTGATGACCACGTCTGATGCCTGGACCGCTGCGTCATCGAGCCGCTTCGGGTATGCGCCGTTGGCGTGCAGGTCGATGCCGAGCTCGGCCATTGCCGCCACCACCGCAGGGTTGATGGTGTCGGCTGGTGCAGTGCCCGCGGAACGGACCACCACCCGGTCGCCACCGTGGTGGGCCAGCAGTGCGGCCGCCATCTGCGAGCGGCCTGCATTGTGGATGCACACGAA
>JAYTSB010000542.1:0-2893 GCA_043745825.1 Actinomycetota bacterium
TCGAGGTGCTGGCGGCCGATCTGGGTTCGCCCGACGGGCTGGCCACGGTCGTGGCGCGTGTAGCGGACGGGGCTGCACCTATCGACCTGGTCGTCAACAATGCAGGTTTCGGCACTTCCGGCGAGTTTCACGAGCTGGATGCAGATCGATTGGACGCCGAGGTGCAGCTCAACGTCGCCGCTCTCACGCGGCTCAGCCGGGCAGCACTGGGAGCGATGGTGCCCCGCGGCCGCGGCTACCTGCTGAACGTGAGCAGCGTGGTCAGTTTCCAGCCTGCCCCGAAGCTGGCGGTCTACGCCGCGACGAAGGCGTACGTGACCAGCTTGACCGAGAGCCTGCACGAGGAAGTTCGCGGCACCGGCGTGCACGTGACGGCTCTGTGCCCCGGCCTGACCCGCACCGAGTTCCAAAGCGTGAGCAGCACCGAGAGCTACGCCACCGACTACCCGTCATTTGCGTGGCTGGAGCCCACCGATGTGGCCAAGACGGGCCTCGAAGATGTGGCGAAGGGCAAAGCCCTATCGATCCCCGGAGCGATGTACAAGGGGATGGTCGCCGGCGTCAGCATCATGCCGCGGGGTCTCACCCGCCGCCTCAGCAGCCTCGTCCAGCGCGGCTGAGTGCACGCCGCGCGGGTACCTGCGCTAGCAATCCGCGAGCGCTCGCAAGGCGGCGCAGATGTCCTCTCGCCCGAGTGCACCGAGCGAACCCAGCCGGGTTGTCAACACTGACTTGGGAACGCATGCGAGATTGTCGAAACTGGCGACGCTGTCGTGATCGATGCCGTGCGTCGCACCGATTTGGATGCACGTCGGGATCTGCCGGACCGTGCTCGTAATCGGAGCCACCACGATGTTGTTCAGGACGGGGATTGACTCGTTGCGCGACACAACGAGAACAGGTCGACGCTTGCCGTTGGCTGGCTCCATGAGCCAGATGTCGCCTTGCGTTACCACGGTTCAGTAGCGGTCATTGCGATCGCGTTCGCCATGGCGAAGGAGTCGTCGTCCTCGGTTTGAGGTTGATCGCGGTATGAATCGGCGATGAGGGCACCCGTCGCGGCACGCCGGACAGAATCGTCCAGGTGCTCGACTGCCCGACGAATCACCTCAGAGCGGTTGCCTCCGATTCCGCGTGCAACAAGTTGATCAATTGTGTGCAGCTCGCTCTCGCTGAATCTCGTGGGAACAGGAGTTGTCATACAAATCACTATACGAGGTGTAGAACAGCGAGCAACTGGCTTAGTACTCGACGGAGGCGAAGGAGGCGAGCTTGTCGATGCGGTGGCGGGCGTCGATCATGCGGACCGTGCCGCTGCGCGAGCGCATCACGAGGCTCTGTGTGCGGGCACCGCCGTGCTCGTAACGCACGCCGCGCATCAGCTCGCCATCGGTGATGCCGGTGGCGGCGAAGAAGCAGTTGTCGCCCTGTACCAGGTCGTCGGTGTGCAGCACACGTGACAGGTCGTAGCCGGCGGCAATCGCTGCGCCGCGTTCCTCATCATTGCGAGGCGCGAGCATGCCCTGGATCTCGCCGCCCATGCCTTTCAGCGCGGCGGCGGAGATCACACCTTCGGGCGTGCCGCCGATACCGAGCAAGACGTCGACGCCGGCGTCGGGCCAGCCGGTGGCGATGGCCCCGAAGATGTCGCCGTCGCCGATCAGTTTCACGCGGGCGCCGGTACTGCGCACTTCCGCGATCAGGTCGTCGTGACGAGGTCGATCGAGGATGACCACCGTCAGGTCGCGCACGGACTCGCCCTTGGCCTTCGCAATCCAGCGCAGGTTTTGGGTGGGGGTGGCGGTGATGTCGATGCTGCCGGCGGCCTCGGGCCCGACCGCGATCTTGTGCATGTACACGCACGGGCCCGGGTTGAACATCGTGCCGCGTTCGCTGACGGCGATGACGGCGATGGCATTGGCACGGCCGTAAGCGGCAAGCGTGGTGCCGTCGATTGGATCAACAGCGACGTCGGTGAGCGGCGCCGTGCCGTCACCGACGCGTTCGCCGTTGAACAGCATCGGTGCTTCGTCCTTTTCGCCTTCACCGATGACGACGATGCCGTCCATCGGCACCGTGGCCAGCACGGTACGCATGGCATCGACGGCGGCGCCATCGGCTCCGTTCTTGTCGCCGCGGCCCACCCACCGCGAGGCGGCGAGTGCGGCGGACTCGGTGACACGTACCAGTTCGAGCGCGAGGTTGCGGTCTGGCTTCTGCGAGTTGGCGATCATCATCTGCCACCGTAGTGGTTGCGAAGGTTTCTAGGGTTGTCGGTGTACCAGCGGCTCGTCGCACACAGGCCGTTTCAGCCGCTGCGGGTGACAGTTCTAGAGTGAGCCGCATGGAACCGATCGCGGCAGAGCGGTGTATCGGGGGCAGCGATCTCACCGAACCGCGGCTCGCTCCCGCTGGCTCGCTGCTGGTCTACGCCCGCTCCACGGGCGGTGTGGACCGCCTTGTCGTGCATCGCTTCAGCGTCGCAGCCGACGAGCAGTTGGCCGTGTGGCCCGCGTTGCGGCCCGGTCGCGGCATGGGCGGCGGCGCCTGGACGTTCACTGCCGACGCGCAGTCGGTGATCTATGTCGCAGCCGACGGCAACCTGTGGCAGCAGTCGATCCATGGGGGCGCCGCGATCTCGCTCACCGACCACGGCCCCGATCGTTCGGCGAGCGGTCCGTGCGTGAGCGATGACGGTCGCTACGTCGTCTTCGTGCTCGAGTTGGCGGAGGTGCACGTCGTGGACCTCTCCACCGGGGGCACTCGCCGGATGAACGATGGCAGCGCTGACTTCTGCATGGACCCGTTCGTTGATGCAACGGGCACCGTCCGCTGGATGGCGTGGAACGTGCCGAACATGGCGTGGGACGCGAGCCGCATTCAGTACGGCAAC
>JAYTSB010000543.1:0-3650 GCA_043745825.1 Actinomycetota bacterium
ACGGATACGGGGCACGCCTGCGGTGGTCACGAGCCGGTCGAAGGTGTTCGAGAAGGAGTCCGGGTGCACCAGCCCACCATCATGCGCAGCGAACACTGGATCACTGTCACCGCCTACCCCCTCGTCGACCGCACCCTGGACATGGGCGCGGAGGTCATCGAGGGTGGCGGCGTCGAGGAACACCAGCCGCCGCGACGTCGCCGTCTTGCCCGGTGACATCACCAGTTCACCGTTCACCAACCCGAGCGAGCGGACCACCGACAACGCGCCCCGACCCCAATCAACATCCCCCCACCTCAACCCGAGCAACTCGCCGCGGCGCATCCCCGTCGTCACCAGCAACTGGAACGCGAGCGACAGTCGATGGGTGCCGACATGGTCGAGGAAGCGGCGCACCTCGTCAGCGGTCCACACCTCGGTGGTCTTGCGCGCAACGTTTGCGGGCGGATCGGTCGCAGCGACGGGGTTGCGGTCCAACATCTCCAGACGCACCGCATCCGACAACGCCCTGTGGAACACAGCCCGAGTGTTGCGGACCGTCGCCGGCGACAACCCGCGCCCACCGTCGTGTGGGTGAAGGAGGTGCTGCTGCCAGACAGCGACATCCGAGCTCGTCAGGCGCGACAAGGGGATGTCACCGAGCACTGCGACGACACGTCCAATCGCAACCCGATATGTGCGCAGCGTCGCCGGCGAAACACGCGCCACCTCACCAGTGGGCCACTGCTCCAGATACTCGCCCAACGACCACGTCGACGGTGCAATCCGCGGCGCTGGCGGCCGGCGCACGCGTACCACCTCGGCCATCGCCTGCTGCGCAGCCCGCTTCGTCGCGAAGCCCTGCTTGGAGACCTGACACCGACGGCCCGTCACCGGGTCCACCCCGACATCGACGCGGAACGCCCACCCTCCGCTGCGCCGTTTCACGGAACCGATCACCAGAACACGATAACCACGTCCGTGCACACCCTGTGCACATGCGGAGCTGGCGATTCATATCTCATGGACAAAGCCGCTGCTCAGTAGTGGTGCCCAGGACGGGATTTGAACCCGTACGTACTTTCGTACAGGAGGGTTTAAGCCCCCCGCGTCTGCCAATTCCGCCACCCGGACCGGTGCGCCCAACACTAGGACACCGTCAGGCGACGCGGGTGGTGACGGGGGTGGCCTCAAAGCCGAGCGCGGCCCACAGCTCGCCACGCAGGCGGATGGCCTTCGTGGCATCGAGTCGGTTGGCGACCACCACGCCCTCAATCATGTCGGCCAGCACGGCGGACCAGGGGCGGCCGCGGAGCTTGACAGCGATGACCGCGCCGCCGGGGTGGCGGCGCAGCGAGCGATCGACCCCGACGATGCGGGGCGGGCAGCGGAAGCTGGGCCCAACGAACCCCCGGCGCTGGGCTTCGTTGGTCAGCGTGCGGGCCGCTTGGGCGAATTCGATGGCATTGCCGGACTCCATACGAGCACTCTCGCAGAGGGGTGCGCGGGAGTTTCCGGACGGTCGCGCACTCGCTCGGTAGTGTCGCCGGCGTGAGCGACGCGTCCAGCCCCACTCCGCGGCTCACCCCTGCGCAGCGTTCCACCCTCGAATTACTGCGCCGGGCAGATGACCCGCTCGTGTTCGACGAGGCATTCGTCCAGGACCTGCGTGACGAAGCCAACGAGGCCTTCGCCCACTTCGCCGACCGGCTGAACGAGAGCCAGGTGTTCGTCACCAAGCACACTCTGGCGGGCGTGTTCGGCTGCGAGGCCCAGTTCCTGGCACCCGACGAGTTCGAGTGGACCCCCAGCCGGGCGCGCGGTCAGGTCTCCCATCGGGCAATCCAACTGCTCATCAACTGGCGCGGCGAGCCGGCACCGGCCGAGCTCGTTGACGAAGCGATCGCCCGATTGATGAACGAGGAGAAGGGCCTCTCAGCCTGGCTGGAGGGCCTGGGCGAAGGCGATCTCGCCGACCTGCGAGCGATGTCCACCGATCACGTCACCAAGTTCATGGAGTGCTTTCCGCCGCTCGACGCCCGCTCGCGCCCGGTTACCGAATCCAGCACGCAATGGCCAGTGGACGGACAGATCCTGCTGCGCGGGCGCGCCGATCTCACGGTGGGCAAGCCCTTCGAGCGGGAGAGCCGCAAACTGATCGTCGACTTCAAGACCGGGCGGGTGATACCCCGCCATCGCGAAGACCTGCGCTTTTACGCCATCGTCGAGACGCTGTCCCGCCAGGTGCCACCGCGCAAGCTGGCCAGCTTCTATCTCGATGCCGCCCAGCCGATCGTGGAAGACGTCACCGAGAATATGCTGCGGTCCACGCTGCGCCGCACGCTCGATGGCATCAACGCGCTCGTGGAGTTGCGGGTGGAGGGCCGCCCACCCACGAAGAGTCCGGGGGCGCCGTGCCGCTGGTGCCCGCTTGCTGAGGACTGCGCTGAGGGGCAGACCTACCTGCGCCGTGACGACGACACCGATGTCACCGACGACGAGGTGATCTGACGGTCATCTGAGAGATCTGCTCGGGGTCAGTCCAACTTGGCCAGCGCGTCGAGCGCGCCACGGTAGAAGGTGGGGTAGGCGTAGATCATCGTCTGCAACTGCTCCACAGGCACCCGGGCGTGCACGGCGAGGTTGAACATGCCCAGCACGTCTCCCCCCCGTGGCCCGACCGAGCTCGCGCCCACCAGTACACCGGCATCGGCGTCGACCACGAGCTTCATCAGACCGGCGTTGCCCTCGCCGTGGATCCATCCCCGGCTGGAGGTGGACGAGTCCGCGAGGCCGACGCGTACGTTCAGGCCGGCCTCTCGCGCCTGGGCTTCGGTCATCCCGACGGAGCCGACCTCGGGATCGGTGAACGTGACGCGAGAGACGGCGTGGTTCTCGGCCAGTCGAGGCGTGGACTTGGCGAGGATGTCGTCAACGGCGACGCCCGCTTCGTACACGGCCATGTGCGTGAACGCACCGCGACCGGCGATGTCGCCCACGGCCCACAGGCCGGTGGCGCCCTGGATGCGCATGTGCTCGTCGACGGTGAGCGACGGGCGGGCGGTCTCGTCCAGACCAACGGAGTGGAGGCCGAGACCGCGCACATTCGGCGTGCGGCCCGCGGCGACGAGGATCTCGTCGGCTTGCACCTCGCTCCCGTCGGCGAGCGTGACGGTGACGAGCCCGGCGTCGGAGCGGCTCACGGTCTTGGCCGCCACACCCGTGCGGATATCCAACCCCTCGTCGCGCAACACCGTGGTGAGCAGTTCGCTGGTCTCCGGCTCCTCCGGGGCGAGGATGCGGTCGAGCGCCTCGATCACGGTGACCTTCGTGCCGAACCGGCTGAGCGCCTGGGCGAGCTCGAGCCCGATCGCTCCACCGCCGAGCACGATCAGCGACGCAGGGGTCTCGCGGATCTTGACGATGTCGCGGTTGGTCCACGGCTTCGCATCGGCCAGGCCGGTGATGGGCGGCAGCGCGGGCGAGGTGCCGGTGGCGATGACCACGCCGCGCCCGGCAACGTACACGTCATCGCCCACGACGACGCGACCCGGCCCGTCGAGCACGCCTCGACCACGGACGAAGATGCCACCCTTACCGGTGAAACGGTCGACGGCGACGGTGTCGTCCCAATCGTCGGTTGCTTCGTCGCGGATGCGGCGGGCGACGAC
>JAYTSB010000544.1:0-3103 GCA_043745825.1 Actinomycetota bacterium
GCCGTGCGCGAGGTCTACGTGGGAGGCCTCGCCACCCGCCGCGATGGCGTGCCCGAGGTGGTCAACCTGTTTGCGATGGACGCGCCTCCGTGGAACCCGATGATACGGGTTCTCCAGGGCCATCTGCCAACGGCCGACGAGACGACGTCGATTGCCGTCAATCAGCAGGTGCTCGACGACTTGGGGCTGCACTTGGGTGACGAGTTGATGATGACGACCTTCGCCGCGCTCGACTACGGCGTGATCGGCGAGGGCGGCATGCAGGCCAGCGGGGCAAAGGTGGTGCTGCGGGTTACCGCGGTGATCGACACTCCCAACGACCTCGTCGCCGACGTCACCACCGGGGCTTCGCAGCAGGCCAACCACACCGAGGCCTTCGTGCCCTTCGAGTGGTACGCGCAGCACGTCGCCGCGCACGACATCACCGACTTCGGCTATGGCTACGAGATCGATCTCAACGGGCCCGGTTCGCTCGACGTGTTCGAGAAGGCGTTCCGTGATGCGGCCGCCTCGCTGCCTGGTTCCGGTGCCGCCGGCGAACTGAGCTTCAACCCTCCCACATTTTCGGCAAACCGAGCCATCCTTGCCGCGCCGGCCGACGTGGAGTCCAAGGTGTTGCTGGCCCTCGGTCTCACGACAGCGCTCGCCGGTCTGGTGATGATCGCGTTGATGCTGGCCGCCGACGATCGGCTCCACGCCCATCAGCAGTCGGCGCTCGCGGCCATGGGCATGACGCGGGCACAACGGACGCTGCTGTCCCTTCGGCGTGCACTGCCCGCCATCGGCGCCGGGGTCGTCCTCGCCGGTGTCCTCGCGGTTGCCCTCTCGGACCGTTTCCCGGTGGGTGCCGCGCGCCCACTCGAGCGCGACCCTCGCCTCGACCTCAACGTCGCTGTGGTGCTCGGCGGTGCGGCCGTGGCGGCGGCCGTGTGTGCTCTGGCTGCACTAGTGGTTGGGGCCCTCGTGACGCGTCGCCGCGGGAGCACCACCGCGCACCCGTTCCGGACGTCACGCCTGCTCGCCGAGGCCAACCTGCCCATCGAGGCGAGGGTCGGTGGGTACCTTGCCTTTCCCGGTCGCGGCGCACGGCGGGTGGTGCCTGCGTGGCAGACGGTCGGCGCAGGCGTCGTGGCGGTCGCCGCCGTCGTCGGCGTAGCGCTGTACGTCATCGGAATCGACCACCTCCGGACCGACAAGGCCGCACACGGTTTCGGCTGGGACGTGGCGATCGGCAACACGCACGTTCCGATGGTCGACGATGTGCGCGCCCGACTCGCCGCCGATCCGCGCTTCGCTGCCACCACCGAGGCCAGCTACGGCGGCGCCACGTTCAACGGCCAGTCTGCCGCTGCGTTCGTGTTCGCTGCCGGCGAATCTGGTCCCGGCCCGACGATCGTGCGCGGCCGCGCCCCGCGCACCCCGGGGGAGGTTGCTCTCGGAGAGCACCTCATGGAACGGCTCAGGGTGGGCCTGGGCGACACGGTGCACTTCTCGCTGGCCGGTTCCGATCAGGTGGACTTCACCAAACCCACGACCGACCTCACGCTCACCGTCGTCGGTACGACCGTGGTGGCGAACATGGTTGGGGGCGATTTCGCCGACGTGGCGGCCATCAGCATGGATGGGTTCCGCAGCGCCGGCACCGTGAAAGGGCCGCAGTTGCTGCTCGTACGGTTCCGGCCGGGCATCGACCGGGCGGCAACGGTGGCCGACCTCATCCGGCGCTACCCGATCTGGATCACCACCGACCTCGTCCCGTCGAAGGTGCAGAGCTTCTGGCAGGGCCGGATGCTGCCCGTTGCCGGCGCAATCGTGCTGGCGTTACTGGGCGCCGTGTTGCTGTCGTACGCGCTGGCGACAACCGCGCGGCTCATGCGCCGCGAACTTGCCGTGCTGCGGGCGCTGGGCATGCGACCGCGCGGCGCGCGCAATGCAGTGGTGTGGCAAGGCCTGCTGGTCGCCGCGGTCGTCTTGGTGATCGGTGTGCCGATGGGCCTTGTCGGGGGTGCCGCCGTGTGGCGTACCGTGGCACAGCAGCTGGGCGTGTCGGGCCACGTGCGGTTGTCGCCGTGGCTGCTGGCCACCGTGCCGGTGACCGCACTCGTGGCCGTGCTCGGTGCGGCACTGCCGGCTCGCAGAGCGCGTCACATCGGGGTGGCCGAGGCCCTGCGCGTGGAGTAATCGGCTGCCGTTCGGGTAGGTGGCACATCGGCCAGCCATGGCGGCGAGTGGCGAGCACTCCAACGTGGTGACGGGCACTGTTCGGCGCACTGCCGCGACGGGTTCGCCTCGAAGCCGCAGCGGTTCGTTGAGAATCAGGCGTTGATGACGAAGGTGACCACGAGGTTGCCGTTGCCGAGGTCCTTGACGTAGCGGGCCACGGTGCCCGGCTTCGTGGAGCCGCTCACGCGCCGGCCCCAGTCCGACGCGTCAGCGCCCTTGCTGCCAGGCGTCGACAACGCCGCCGCCACCGTGGTGGTGCTGTCCCCGTGGTCGTAGATGAGCTCCAACTGGTAGTAGTCGTGCTTGTTCGGGTGCTGGTTGGACTCGGGAAGGTTCGTGTAGTCCATACACGTGTCGAGGTTCGGATTCGTGAAGACCTCGTCCTGGTGGTCGAGACCCAGCGTGTGGCCCACCTCCTGGCACATCACGAGGTTCCGCCACGCGGGGGTGTTGTACGCCGCCGTGTTGAAGTAGGTGTCGTTCACCTTCACGGTCCCCTTCGTGATATGCAACCCGCTCACCGAGATCTGGGCCACCCCGAGCCAGCCCGTGTTGCCGTACGCGGAGTTGCAGACCTGCACCATCCCGTTGGTGGCCTTGCAGTTCTTCGGGTTCGCGGCGCCAGCCACGATGGTGGTGTCCAGGACGCTGGAGACGGACCAGTCAGAGCTGGTCGTGGCGAGGTACGAATCCCACGTGCTCGAGACGTTGTCGCCGAGCTGCAACGTAAAGGGGTTCGCGGTTCGGGCCCAGTGGTACCCGCCCCACGAATGGGTGGCCTCGACGCGTGAACCGGCACCGAGCGTGGCCACAATGACTGCGGCGGCGGCTGCCACCCGGCGAAACCTTGTGCTCTTCATGCGAATGATCCCCTCGT
This sequence comes from Actinomycetota bacterium, assembly GCA_043745825.1. GTDB lineage: Bacteria > Actinomycetota > Acidimicrobiia > Acidimicrobiales > Ilumatobacteraceae > WLMZ01. Next base: position 3,101 of record JAYTSB010000544.1, read on the forward strand.
CAG